>DASUEC010000192.1:0-7854 GCA_036275255.1 Limnobacter sp.
GCTTGGCTTATCAAACAATAGACGACATATTAGATGTGGAATCCACCAGCGAGGAGCTGGGCAAAACCTCTGGCAAAGATGCATTGAACAACAAGCCCACCATGGTGAGCCTGATGGGCATGCCTGCCGCAAAACAACTGCTCGCAGACCTGCGGCTCAAGGCCGTGACGGCCTGCCATGCCCTGGATGCTGAACGTAATGCGCCCCTTTTGGCGTTGGCAGAACTCATCACCAACCGGAAATCATGACTGAACTGCTCAAAAAGATAGATTGCCCTGCGGATTTGCGACGCCTGGATGTTAACCAGTTGCCGCGTTTGGCCGACGAGCTGCGCAATTACATTGTTGAGCAGGTGTCCAGAACGGGCGGACACCTCTCGTCCAACCTTGGCACCGTTGAGCTCACCGTGGCGCTGCATTACGTGTTCAACACACCCAATGATCGTTTGGTCTGGGATGTGGGGCACCAAACCTACCCGCATAAAATCCTCACCGGACGGCGCGATGCCATGCCGGGTCTTCGGCAATACGGGGGGATTTCCGGTTTTCCAAAACGGTCTGAATCTGAATACGATGCATTTGGAACAGCGCATTCCAGCACATCCATCTCTGCCGCCCTGGGCATGGCTGTTGCCTCCCGTAACCTGGGGGTGAACCGCAAGCATGTGGCCATCATCGGCGACGGGTCGATGACCGCAGGCATGGCCTTTGAGGCGATGAACAATGCTGGTGTCACACCAGACATTGATTTGCTGGTTATTCTGAACGACAACGACATGTCCATTTCCCCGCCTGTTGGGGCACTGAACAAATACCTGGCCAAACTGTTGTCGGGCCGCATGTTGAACAACGTCAAGGAAATGGGCAAAGGCATTCTGGGTGTTGCGCCGCCGTTGTATGAGCTGGCCCACCGCCTGGAAGAGCATGTGAAAGGCATGATGACGCCCGCCACCCTGTTTGAGGAATTTGGCTTCAATTATTATGGCCCGATTGATGGCCATGACCTCGATGCGCTGGTGCCCACCCTTCAAAACCTGCGTGCCATGAAGGGGCCTGTCTTTCTGCACGTGATTACCAAAAAGGGCGCTGGCTACAAGCTTGCAGAACAGGATCCAGTGCTGTACCACGGTCCGGGCAAGTTCGATCCCACCGTAGGGATTCAGAAGGCCAACGGGCCGAAGCCACCCACCTACACGCAGATTTTTGGCAAATGGCTGTGCGACATGGCCCAAACCGACCGTCGCCTGATCGGGATTACACCAGCGATGCGCGAGGGTTCGGGCATGGTGGAGTTTGAGCGTCGCTTCCCGTCCCGTTACTTCGATGTGGGCATTGCCGAGCAGCACGCGGTGACATTTGCGGCGGGCCTCGCCTGCGAGGGCATGAAGCCCGTGGTTGCAATTTACTCCACCTTCTTGCAGCGGGCCTATGACCAGTTAATTCATGATGTTGCCCTGCAAAATCTGGATGTTACGTTTGCATTGGACCGGGCAGGTTTGGTGGGGGCCGATGGCGCCACCCACGCTGGCAATTATGACATTGCCTATTTGCGCTGCATTCCCAATATGGTGATTGCTGCGCCGTCCAATGAGGATGAGTGTCGCAAATTGTTGACAACCGCCTACCAGTATCCCGGCTGCGCGTCCGTGCGCTACCCCAGAGGCACCGGGCCAGGTGTTGTGGCCGACGAGTCGCTGGATGTGCTGGAGCTGGGAAAGGCTGTTGTGCGCCACACCCCGTCCGAGCCAGTCCACAAACTTGCAATTCTGGCTTTTGGCTCCATGTGTGAACCAAGCATGGCCGCAGGGCGCAATTTGGGTGCTTCTGTGGTGGACATGCGCTGGGTCAAACCCCTGGATGAAAATCTACTGAGGCAGTACGCAGAGCAGCGCTACAGCTTTGTGACTGTGGAAGAGGGTTGTATCATGGGAGGCGCGGGTTCTGCTGTCAGCGAGTTTTTGCATGCGCAGGGCTTTAGCAACCCGGTTTTGCAGTTGGGCTTGCCCGACGAATTCATCGATCATGGGGACCCGGTTCTCCTGCTCAAGAATCTTGGATTGGACGCCCAAGGCATCGAAACGTCCATCAAGCAGCACTACGGCGAACTTTTTGATCGCCATACCAATGTGGTGCGCCATGTAGCAGGGCGCACTGCAAACTCATGAGGAAGTTATGAATACACGTGACAAAGGCTTGGAGAACGCTGTGGTCAACCCAAGCGCCCAGGTCATTCCCGATGTTCAAAGCAGCATAGATACCCGCCACATTGCGATCCAATCCGTGGGCATCCGCTCGGTCAAGTATCCCGTTCTGATCGAACTGCAAGGCCAAAAGCCCATGCCCTCGGTGGCGGAGTTCGAAATGACTGTGTTTTTGCCGGCCGATCAAAAGGGCACGCACATGTCCCGCTTTGTCGCGCTGCTTGAGGATTCGCAAGGCAAGGTTCTTACCGTGGCCGCGTTCCGTGCCATGCTTGCTGACATGCTGACGTTGCTCGATGCACCCTCGGGGCGCATCAAGATGAGCCTGCCTTATTTCTTGTCCAAGGTTGCCCCCATCAGCGGCGTGTCCAGTTTGATGGATTATCAGCTCACGCTGGAAGGGTCGGCCAATGCACAAGGGCAGGATATTCATCTTGCCGTGGTGGTGCCTGTCACCAGCCTGTGCCCATGTTCGAAAAAAATCTCGGATTATGGTGCGCACAATCAGCGCTCCCATGTGACCGCCCGGGTGCAGCTCAAGAGCGACATCGACATCGCCAAGTTGATTCAGGCGATCGAGCAGCAGGCTTCCTGCGAGCTGTGGGGCTTGCTCAAGCGGCCAGACGAAAAGTATGTCACCGAGCGTGCCTACGACAATCCCAAGTTTGTGGAGGATTTGGTCCGTGATGTGGCCATTGCCTTGAACAAACTTGAAGAAATCGGTCAGTACACGGTGGAGGCGGAGAACTTCGAGTCCATCCACAACCACTCAGCCTACGCGCGCATAGACCGTTAATACCTGCCTGGCTTGCGGCAGATCAGTCTGCTGTAAGCCTGGGTCGCGACAATACACCCACAATGACAACGCGACCCCAAGCGCATTCCTCTGGAGCATGTTGAACATGGCTGAACCACCCAAGGTCAAGGCCAAGGAGTTTTTTATTGTCGGCACAACCTCGGCAGGCCGAGTGTTTCGCCCATCCGATTGGGCAGAACGCCTGTGCGGTGTGTTGTCATGCTACCGCCCCCCAGGCCGTCAAGGTGGGCAGCAACACCTCGCCTACAGTCCCTATGCGAAACCGATTGTGATGAATGGCGTGAAATGTGTGGTGATTGACGAGCGCCTGAAAGACATCGAGCCCATGGCGCTCAAGTTTGTGCTCAATTTTGCACGGGACAATGACCTTCAGGTTCTAGACGCCTGCCTGTTGCCAGACGATCATCACCTGGGTTGAAAACAAAAAACCTCGAAAGCCATTGACTGTTCGAGGTTTTTCAGACCGTGTTCGGCTTGCGCCTTTAGCCTGCAACGTGGCCAAACCTGCTGGCCAAAGAGGGCAGAGCCAAACTCAGCCCGGTATACAGTGAGCCGCGTATTTAGGCGGCCATGCCCTTGACGAGGGCCGACAGTCGGGATTTGTTGCGCGCTGCCTTGTTTTTGTGGATCAGGTCTTTGTCTGCAACGCGGTCCAGCACGCTGGTTGTTTCGCGGTACACTGCCAGCGCAGCGGCTTTGTCGCCAGCTTGCACGGCTGCGCGCACCTTCTTGACGGCTGTGCGCATGGCAGAGCGAATTGCAGAGTTGTGCGCGTTTGCTTTCGCGGCTTGTTTGGCGCGCTTGCGCGCTTGTGCTGTGTTGGCCATCTTGCTTAGGTTCCAGGGTGTAGAATTCGAAAACCCGCAATTTTAACAAAACAACAGGCTTTCTACAATCTTTATATGAATTTATTGAAGTCGGCCGCCGCGGTGAGCGCCATGACCATGCTTTCCCGCATCACAGGATTGGTCCGAGAGACTGTCACTGCGCGCATGCTGGGCGCTGGCGCGGAGTCTGACGCGTTTTTCATCGCCTTTCGCATTCCAAATCTGCTGCGTCGGCTGTTTGCCGAGGGCGCTTTTTCCCAGGCTTTCATTCCAATATTGGCCCAAACCAACGCGCAGCAGGGCAAGTCGGTTGCTGTGGAGCTGGCACAGCGGGCCAGCGCCCTGCTTTTTTTGGTGGTGTTGCTGATTGTATTGCTGGGCACGTTTGGTGCAGGTTGGGTGGTGCTGGGCATGGCCAGTGGTCTGGAGCCGGGGTCGGCGCAATTTGAGCTCACAGTCACCCTGACCCGATGGATGTTTCCGTATATTCTGCTCATTTCATTGGTGGCACTGGCCTCTGGCCTTTTGAACACATTCAAGTCTTTCGCGCTCCCGGCTTTTGCCCCCGTGTTGCTGAATCTAAGCTTCATCGCAGGGGCCTTGCTTCTTGCACCTAATTTTGAGCAACCCGTGCTTGCCTTGGCGATTGCCGTGATGATTGGCGGTGTGCTGCAGCTTGTCGTGCTTTGGTATGGGCTGCGCCGCAACGCTTGCTTGATCAATCCGCTGGCCGGAGTGGGCAAAATTCGGGAGGCCTGGGCCGACGAAAGAGTGCGGCGTGTGCTGGCCAATATGGTGCCCGCAAGCTTGGCGGTGTCTGTGGCGCAAATCAGCCTCATTATCAATACCAACATTGCATCCCATCTTGAAAAAGGGAGCGTCTCGTGGATTTCTTACGGTGACCGCCTGATGGAGTTTCCAACCGCCTTGTTGGGCGTGGCTCTGGGCACGGTACTCTTGCCCTCGCTGTCTGCCGCCGCCTCAAGAAGCACAACGGAATACTCGAGCCTGATGGACTGGGGGCTGCGCTTGACGGTCTTGCTGGCCTTGCCGGCCGCAGTAGGCCTTGGCTTATTCAGCGAGGCCATGGTCGCTTTGTTGTTCCATTATGGCCGGTTTGATGCGCATGACGTGGCCATGACCAGCCAAGCAGTGATGGCCTACAGTGTGGGGCTGACTGGGCTCGTACTGGTCAAGATCCTGGCGCCCGGGTTTTATGCCAAGCAGGATGTTAGAACGCCAGTCAAGATCGGGCTGGCCGTGGTGGTGCTCACGCAACTGATGAATCTGGCTTTTGTGCCGTGGCTTGGCCATGCAGGCTTGCCTTTGTCGGTCGGGCTGGGTGCACTGATCAATGCGGGTGTGCTCTACATGGGTTTGCGTTACAAAGGGATGTACACGCCTCTGCCTGGCTGGGGCGCGTATTTCGCCAAAATCCTGATCGGTTGCTGCGCCATGGGTGCCGCTTTGCATTTTTTGAACGCGCAGTTTGACTGGGTTGCCTTGGCAGACCAGCCGGGTTTGCGCATGGCGCTGGTGTTGGGCGTGATCGCCCTCGTGGGCCTGGTTTATTTCGCTTCACTGGCCTTGCTTGGTCTTACACCGCGCCGTTTGCTGCGCAAGCCCACAACCAAATGACAAAAAGCACCTGCGCAGAGGTGCTTTTTGCATTCAGGGCCTTTGGGAGGGAAGCGACTTTTACTTCAGTGCTTCAAAGGCAAGGTTTTTGATGTTCTCTACTGAGCCGACACCAGCAATCTTGCGGTACTTCGGGGCTTGTGCGTCGCCTGTGGCGGCCCATTGACCATAGTAGTCCACCAAGGGGCGCGTCTGGTTTTCGTAAACATCCAGGCGCTTTCGCACAGTCTCTTCCTTGTCGTCGTCGCGCTGAACCAGTGGTTCACCTGTCACATCGTCCAAACCCTCGGTTTTTGGGGGGTTAAACTTCACATGGTAGGTGCGGCCAGAAGCGGGGTGTGTGCGTCGTCCGCTCATGCGCTCAATGATTTCGCTGTGGGGTACATCGATTTCAAGCACAAAATCAATTTTCACGCCAGCCTGCTTCATGGCTTCCGCTTGAGGAATGGTGCGCGGGAACCCGTCGAACAGATAACCGTTGGCACAATCGGCTTCTTTCAGGCGCTCTTTCACCAGGTTGATGATGATGTCGTCGGACACAAGCCCGCCCGCATCCATCACCTTTTTGGCCTCTATGCCCAACGGGGTGCCAGCCTTGACCGCGGCACGCAGCATGTCGCCAGTTGAAATTTGGGGAATGCCAAATTTTTCCTTGATGAATGTCGCCTGCGTGCCTTTGCCAGCACCGGGCGCTCCCAATAAAATTAAACGCATAGTCGCCTCAAGAGTTTTTAATCTGGTGTTCCCGGTTGCATGCGTCAGCAACCCCGAACGAATTCGTGTCGGCCTGCAGCACCTTTTACAGCTTGCAATTGTGGCGGTTTGATCTTGCAGCAAACTTACCTTTGCATGGCTTGTAGTGCCCGATGTCGGGCCGGTGATTTTTTTATTGGCCTTGTGTCGCTGTGGATTGAAACAGCGCCCGAACCTTTTCCAGATCCTCGGCTGTGTCTACCCCAGGCAGCGGAGCATCCTGAATCATACACACTTTTATGCGAAAGCCGTTGGCCAGTGCGCGCAGTTGTTCTAGCGATTCCAATTGCTCTACGGGCGCGGGTGCCAGGGTTTGATAGCGATTCAAAAACTCCACCTTGTAAGCGTACAGGCCAATGTGCCGAAGCCCCAGATGCCGGGTTGGTGCATTGGCTGGCCATTGCTCTAGCGCAAAGTGATCGCGTGGGTAAGGAATGGGCGCTCGGGAGAAATAGAGCGCTTCACCATCTTCACGCAAAGCGATTTTGACCACATTGGGGTTTTTGAATTCTGACCAGTCTGTGATGGGGTGTGCGCAGGTGGCAATGTGCTGCTCGCCATGCAGCAACGTGTTGGCCACCAAGTCGACAAGCCCCGGGTCAATCAGTGGTTCGTCTCCTTGCACATTCACAACCACCGTTTGCGCCGTCCACCCCATTTTTTGAGCCACTTCGGCAATTCGGTCGGTGCCTGTAGGCCAGTCGTTGCGTGTCATGAGCACATCCAGACCATGCTGTTTGCAGGCTTTTGCAATGTCTTCGTGATCCGTGGCCACCACAACTTCGTCTGCGCCAGAACGCAGGGCGCGCTCGGCGACCCGAACCACCATTGGCTTGCCACCGATGTCAAGCAAAGGCTTGCCAGGCAGGCGTGTGGATGCATACCGCGCCGGAATAACCGCCTTGAACATGATGCGTCACTCCTGGGTGTTACACAGACGGCGATTGTGCCGTCAGCGGTTCGGCCTGTTCAACGAGCATGATCGGAATGCCGTCACGAACAGGAAACGCAAGCTTGTCGGCCTTGCACACCAAGTAGCCATCACCAGGCCGCTTCTCCAAAGGCCCTTTGCAAATGGGGCAAACAAGTATGTCAATCAGTTGAGCGTCCAATGTGGTCCTCTAGCGCTTGAGTGAGGGGGGTGGGCAGCGCCACCTGAATGTCTGCAATCCATAGACGAGGATCGTGTGGCCACAATTTTACGGCATCTTTACCGCTTGTAATCAGAACCTGCTCTTCGAACTGCTCGCAAAATCCCGTCGGGTAATCGTGGTGGTCGGGCAAGGCCAGAGAGGCATTCAGGACGATTCCAGCCTGCCTGAGTGCCCCAAACAGTTTCTCTGGGTTGCCCAGGCCCGTGAAGCTGGCCACCGGTGTAGATTGCCACTGTTGCCTGGCCTCCTCCAGCCCAAGGGTCTTCCCGGAGGCTGCATGTTTGAATCCACTCAGGCAGACTCGAACACTGTGCCAGTGTCGAGCTTCGGGCATGCCGAGTTGCTCAGCCAGCGCGTGACAAGTCAAATTGCTTGCAAGCACTGCGTCTGCCAGATTCAAGCGTGACAGGGGTTCACGCAATGGGCCGGCGGGAAGAAAGCCACCGTTGCCCCGTCCCCGGTCAT
>DASUEC010000193.1:0-10933 GCA_036275255.1 Limnobacter sp.
GGTGCATGGCGTGGTGCAGGTGCTTGGCGAGGCACAAAGCCGCTCAGGCCCAAGCCGGTGCAGATGGCTTGGTGCGAGCATCAAGAAAACCTGCCCTTGCGTGCCGCAAAGGGCCGGTGCCAGCCAACCGCAGGTTGCTGGTAGGGGCCGAGCCCGACATCTTTTTCGAGGGGCGGACCCAGGCTCCTTCAGGCCCAGCAAGGGAGAAACAGGTTTTCAGCGAGAAACAAGCCTCTGCTCGGCTTGAGGCCAAAAAGAGGCTCGGCTCGCAGCCAAAAACCACGCACGGCTTGAGGCCAAAAGAGGCTCGGCTTGCAGCCAAAGCCAAGAACGGATTGCGGCCAACAGCCGAACGCAGCACAAAGCCGCTCAGGCCCAATCTAATGCTGCACGCGGGTGTAACAAACCGGACCGCGTCAACGCACGGGCTCTGCCTTGCGCATCACCAACTCCACCCAGTCCTGATTGTCCAAAAACCACCGCACCGTCTTGCGTATGCCACTCTCAAAGGTTTCGTGTGGTCGCCATCCAAGCTCGCGCTCAATCTTGCGTGCGTCAATCGCGTACCGCCTGTCGTGGCCTGGCCGATCGGTCACAAACTGGATTTGCTCGCTGTAGCTTTTGCCATCGCTGCGAGGCTGCATTTCATCCAGCAAACGGCACACCAAATTCACCACGTCGATGTTGGCCATCTCGTTCCAGCCACCAATGTTGTAGGTTTCGCCCACCGTGCCACGCTCAAGCACCGCACGTATGCCACGTGTGTGGTCTTCAACAAACAGCCAGTCACGCACCTGCATGCCATCGCCATACACGGGCAAATACTTGCCGCGCAGGGCGTTGTTGATCATCAGGGGGATCAACTTCTCGGGGAAGTGATATGGCCCGTAGTTGTTGCTGCAATTGGTGGTCAACACCGGCAGGCCATAGGTGTGGTGCCAGGCCCTCACCAAATGGTCGCTGGCGGCCTTGCTGGCGGAGTAGGGGCTGTTGGGTTCGTACTTGTTGTTTTCAGAAAAGGGGGCATCGCCGGGCCCCAAGGTGCCATACACCTCATCGGTGCTCACATGCAAAAAGCGGAAACTGGTCTTCGCCTCCCCTGCCAGCCCATGCCAATACTCGCGCACGCACTCGAGCAAGCGGTAGGTGCCCACCACATTGGTTTGTATGAAAGCCTCGGGGCCCAGGATGGAGCGGTCCACATGGCTCTCGGCAGCAAAGTTCAACACGGCCCTGGGTTGGTGCTTGGCCAACACCGCTCGAACCGTGTCTGTATCGCCAATCGACGCATGCACAAAAGTGTGCTCCGTGCGCTGCATGGCATTGGCCAACGTGCTCAAATGCCCGGCGTATGTGAGGGCATCCAGGCTGATTACAGCCTCGTTATGGCTCTCAAAATGCTGGCGCACAAAACAGGATCCGATAAAACCAGCGGAGCCTGTGATCAGAATCGTCATGTTCTACCCGTAATTTGCTTAGAATGGAATCAGAAATACCAAGGGCCACCAGAGCCACATATTTTTCGAATATTACCCGCTCTAAGCGGGATAAATTTTTTAAACAGGACAGATCATGAAGACTCCAGGGACACTCATTCTCAAATGGGCCACTTTGCCCGCCCTTGCCATGCTTGCAGCCGGTTGCGTGGCTGTTGCACCAATCCCGCCGTTGAGCACAGGCGGCGACGCCAGCAACGAAGACGACACTGTGGCCGAAACCTCAGTGACCCTGTGCAACATCGAAGGCAAGCAACAACAGGACCTGTCCGATGGCACCACCAAAGCGACAGTGACCCAGTCCTGCGAAGAAACAGTCGTGCTGGTCCAGAACCAACACGCCGAGCACCCCAAACGCTGCCGCGTGGCCATTGCTGGCCAAGGCACCGAACTGTACATCAAGCCGGGTGAAAGCCGCACACTCACACAGACCGGCCCGGTGGAACGCACCCAGATTGCAATCGGGTGCATCAACGACTGGAATCGCCCCAAATAATTCACTCAAAAAACATTTAATAGGTTAACTATCGTTAAAAGTTTTCTTAAAACTCAATGTTTGATTTAACATTTCAACATGCTCACTTCGAGCGTGAAATGGAAAATCAACATGAAAACTGTACTGCTGCTCGACGATGCCCGCGCCATCCGAAGCGTGTTTGGCGAGCTGATTCGTCGTGCTGGCTTTGAGGCCAAAACTGCCTCTACGGCCGAAGAGGGTTTTCAATACATTGAAGAAAACGGCACGCCAGACCTGATTGTTACCGACATCAACATGCCGGGCATCACAGGTCTGGAGTTTTGCCGCAGGGTGCGCAGCATGACAAAGCACGTTCCCATTCTGGTTCTCAGTGCATTGTCAGACAAAGAACTCATTCGAGAAGCGAAAGAAGCTGGTGTAAACGGCTGGATGCTCAAACCCGTAGAACCGGAATACTTCATGAACCGGGTGATTAGTGCCCTGTCCTGAAGCTGCGTTCAACTGTTGCGTTCGAGCTGTGCACGAGGCACTTCCACGGCGCGGTCGGCCCCAAGCACATTGAGCAACACCAACACACGGTCAGCGCTTTTTTGTTTGGTGATGGTGCCCACCAGGCCTTCAAATGGACCGGCTGCCACACGCACCGAGGCTCCCACCTCCAGGTTTTGTGCGGCACTCAGGTCCATGATGCCCAATGGGTCAACCTGGCCAGCAATCCATTGCACCAAACCTTGGGGCACTGGCGCTGGCTTGCCGCCAAATTTGACCAGGTCTACACAGCCTTTGGTAGAGCGCAGTTTGGAAAAATCATCCACCCCCTGCTCCAACTGCACAAACAGGTAACGCGGAAAAAGAGGCTCCACGACCTCCACCATGCCTTGGGTTGCGCGGCGTTTGCGAACGAGGGCTCTTGGAAAAAACACGCGATAATTCTGGCGCAAGAGATTGTCTTGCGCCACAGCCTCCATGCGGGGCTTGGTGTACATCACATACCACTGGGCCATAAACAGAAAGGTGGAAAAGTGAGTTGAACCGCAGCTATTGTAGCTGCGCCCAAGCCATGCCTGCTTGGTCTTTGCCGGACAGCACCGGGAATTGAACACCAGCCTCCTGCAAGGGCCAGTCGATGCCCAGGGTGGGATCGTTCCACTGAAGGCAGCGCTCATGCGCCGGGCTGTGATAAGCGGTCACCTGGTAACTCACAATCGCCATCTGCGACAGCGTGAGAAAGCCATGCGCAAAACCAGGGGGGATCCACAACTGAAGATGATTGGTGTGGCTCAACTGGCACCCAAACCACTTTCCAAAAGTTGCTGACTGCGGGCGCACATCCACCGCCACATCAAACACGCAACCCTGAACCACACGCACCAGCTTGCCCTGCGCCGCCGGAGCAGCTTGCCAGTGCAAACCACGCAGCACGCCACGGTGCGAAAGCGACTCATTCGTTTGCACAAAATCGGGCTTGAGCCCGGTCAACGCCTCAAACACCTGTGCATTGAAACTTTCAAAAAAATGCCCCCTGTCATCGGCATGCACCTTGGGGCAAAGCAGGAGCAAATCCTGCAAGGATGTGGGCTTGCAAATCATGTGTCCAGCAGCCCCAACAGGTAATTGCCATAACCACTGTTGCGCAAAGGCTGAGCCAGTGCTTTCAACTGTGCCGAAGTGATCCAGCCTTTTCTCCAGGCAATTTCTTCGGGGCAACTCACTTTCAAGCCCTGGCGGCGTTCAATGGTCTGAATAAAATTCGCAGCCTCCAGCAGGTTGTCCACTGTCCCGGTGTCCAACCAAGCCTGGCCACGCCCCATGGTTTGCACCTCCAGCTTGCCAGCGCTCAGGTAGTGGCGAATCACGTCGGTAATCTCGAGCTCGCCACGGGCCGAAGGCTCAAGGCCCCGCGCAATATCGGCGGCTTGCCCATCAAAAAAGTACAAACCGGTGACTGCATGCTTGCTCTTGGGTTGTGCGGGCTTTTCTTCTACGCTGGTCACTCGCCCATCGGCATCGAAGGTCAACACCCCATACGCCTGCGGGTTGGCCACCGTGTAGCAAAACACCGTCGCCCCCTGCTTTTGGCCGTAAGCGTACTGCATTTGTTGCACCAGGTTTTGACCATAAAAAAGATTGTCCCCCAGCACCAAAGCACATGGGCAACCCTGCAAAAATGGCTCGGCCACCAACAAAGCCTGTGCAACACCGGCAGGCGTTGGCTGAACCGCATACTCAATCCGCATGCCCCACCGACTGCCATCGCCAAGCAATTGCTCAAACCGTGGGGTGTCTGTGGGTGTAGAGATCACCAAGACCTCGCGCACACCGGCCAGCATGAGCGTGGAGAGGGGGTAATAAATCATCGGCTTGTCGTACACCGGCAAGAGCTGCTTGCTCACCGATGCGGTGGCCGGGTACAAGCGCGTGGCCTGGCCACCCGCCAACACAATGCCTTTGCGGTTCATGCACAACCTGTGGATTTGTTCACATGACCGTCAATGTATCACTGAATGCCGCTACGCAAACACACGAACAACAGCAGCAAGCACCTCCAGATTGTTGGCCACTTCCGCAAGCTTTTCCTGGGTATCTTTCAGTTTGGCCAGCTTTTTTTGCAGTTGGCGAACACCAGACATTAGCCGCGACAGTGACTGCTTGCGTTGCTCGGCGAGCTCACCAAGCTTGGTATTTTCCATGCGCACCATGGCCGAGTAAGCCGTGCTCAACGCTGTTTGATGCTGCACACGCTGTGCATCGCTCAAGGTGTCGGTGTCTACCAGGTAAAGGGTTGCAAACACATCTTCAAGCGCCTGGCGCATCGTGTCGTATTCTTGCTGATTCATTGCGCCTGGCCCCCACCCAGCTGTGCAGCGGCTTGCTGCATGTTTTTATTCACCTCGGCAAACGTGCCCGTCAATTGAGTAAAGTCGCCGTGGCCACGCAACAAATTCAGCCACGCCTCTTGCATCTCCATGCTCGCAGCCTTGGCCTGTTCGAGCAACTCAATCGCTTTGGGCTTTTGGATGTCGTCGATCCACGCTTTTTTCCAGCCCTCTGTCAACTTGCGGTCCTCCACAAACGGCTTGTAAACCTTTTCACGGTAAGAGACCTGGCGCACCAGACTGTTGCGTTTCTCCAGCCATTGAATCTGCTCGTCCAGCAACTGCTGGTTCATCCACAACGCCTGTGCAACCGCATCGGCGTCGCGCTTGAGCACAAGCTCCAGATCGCGGTGGTGTTGCCACTTGGCAATGTGCTCGGTTAGACCCGTGATACCGTCCTTCTTGGCCCTTGTCACCGTGTCTACCTGCGGCAACTTGTTGAATGCCTCCACGTAATTGCGAAGGCTGCGTTTGGTCGCCTCGCTGGTGTCCCCCTTGGCCAAAGCCTCCAGACTTCCAAAATAAGCCGCCTGAACATCCAGGTAATCCGCCACTTCCATCAAAAGCGCGTGGCGCTGGCGCATGGTGTGGGTGTGTTCTTCCAAAGTAGCGGCATTGCGCGACAAGGTGGGCAACAAATCGGCCGTGAATTGCAAGCTCTGCTCCAAAGCAAACTGATTCACCTTCTTCAGGGTGTTGACATACACCTTGCCCTGGCTTGCCAGGCCCTCCACCTTGCCTGCGCCTGGCGAAGCACAACCACCAAGCCACAACAACACAAGGCACACAAACCCGCCACCCAAGCGCTTAACAGCCATGCTGCCGCTCCATTCAATGCACACAGCGCACAAGGCTACGCCCAAACCCTTCTTGGTGAGAAACACTTGCTTGGGTGACCGCAACCGGGTCAAATTCCTGATTGAGCACTGCAAAACACAACCCCGATTGGCATCACTCCAATTTGTAAATTTGGCCACTATGTGTTTGAGTCTTTCAGCTTCAAGCCCCTGGCCATGGTGCAACACGGGCAAGTGCTGCACCACCACACCGATGCTGAACTCGCCCCCGTATTCATGCGAACTGCACGCTCGCGCACTTCAGTCATTGCATCATTTCGGGTTGCAACAGACCGACAGTTTGATGCTGGGCAATCCAACGCTTGCCCAAATCAATCAAAGCCTGCTGTTGCTCCTGGGTGTTCACAAAAAGCGGGCCGATCACGCTGCGGCCTTGCGCAATCCAGTCGTCCAACACGAGCTGCAATTGTGCTTCGGTTTTGATGTTTCCATTTGCAATTTCCAGGCGCATGGCCTGTGCCACCAGCAAGGCTGAGGGGCGGCCACCACCCCGCACACTGCTTAGCCATTTGGGCTTCACATAACCGGCTTCACGCAACAGACTCACGCCCTCATCGAGTTGATCCACCGTTAACTTTTTGCGATCGTAGTGGGTCAACATTTGTGTAAACAGCAGGCGTTTGGCAGGGGAGCCATCGGCCTTTTGGTACCACACCTCGATGCGCTGGCTTTGCACGAGTTGCTTGCCCGGCGTTTGAGCATCTGCTGGCAAACGCCTCACGGTCACTTGGTATGGCCCCAGTGCCCCAACCAGCAAGCCCTCCTGCCCGTCCTCGGTTTTTTTTAGCAGGGCGGCCAGAGCAACACCCAACCCTTTGCCGCTGGCGTTCGCCGTTGCTTGCTCATCACCAAACACGCGGTTGGGCCTGGAAATGATTTCAAGCACGTCCTCCCCACGGTCAAGAATATTCAGCCAATGCTGAGCACCCTCATTGGTGCTCGCTGGCTCGGGCGAAAAGGAGGATGGCGGGTAATTGCCAACACCCACACGTGCTGGTGCCGCATACAGTGCAGCGGCCAGGGGCAATGCCGATGCCGAGGCGCTGCGGGACAGGGGTTCGCCATCTGCCGCCGCCGTGTGCAAAGCCTCGGCGTGGGTTGCGAGGTCTTGTTTCAGGGTTTGATACAACAACAAAAATTGGTCCTGGCTTTGCACAAAGTAAGGGCCCCGCTCAATGCGCCCCTGGGCAACCACCTCTGCAATGGCCTGCAAAAGCCCACGCTTGTTGACAACCCCTGCAGCATCCACCAAAGTGCGGCCCTCTCCATGTCCAATCAGCTTGTGATGCAGGTGCTCATAGGCCAACAGCGTGCCGGTGCGGCCCACGCCAGCCCTACAGTGCGTAACAACAGCCTGCTGAGCGGCCAATTCGTGACCAAGCAATTGCCTCAATTGCCGCAACACTGCGGGGCTCACAACGCCATGGTCGGGCCATGCGCGAAACTGGATCACTTTGACCTGTCTAGGTGGATCTCTGCCTATTGTCACGTGAAGCATCAAGGCACGGCAATTTGCAATCGGCAAGTTTTCAATGCGCACAGTTTTAACTGCAATTGAATTGCCAGAGGCTGGGTCTTTCAAGCTGCGGGTGCTGCCCTCAGCTGGGCAATAATTGAAGGCCCCTTTTTGGAAATCGCCATTTGAGCGCAGGTCCAGCACAGTGCCTGGCGCGTGGCCTGCAATCATCTTGAAAAATTCGGCATCGTTGGGCTGTTCACCAGCCTCATGCCAAGGCGGCATGGCCGCCACCACCTGCCGCCCATCGCCCAATGAAACCCAATTGGCATGCACCTTCAACGGGCCTGCCGCGCAATCGTTCACGCGCGTGGCCTCTGGGCAAGGCATGTCGTTGAAGCAGGACGGAACGTCTGCCATGTTTTGACTGCGGAAGCCTTCGAACTTGCCCAACTTCAAAAACACGTCGATTGCAAACCGAACGCCGTCCGACACCATGGGAGCAACCACACGCTGCATAAACCGCCCAACGGCGCTGCGCTGTACAAGATCGCGATCACATTGCACAAGCACATCACCGGCGATCTTTTTTGCCAAGGCCTGCGAAGTCGTCGTGCCTTCGGTGGAGGCAGGCATCGTGAAACCCATTACACGTGCAGCAATGTAGGGGTCTTGGTAAATGGCCTTCTTCATGGCATCGTTGGTGAGGCACGAATCCCTGAATTCCTGGAGCCTGGCAGGCAACTGCTTTTGGTGGGCCGCGGCCCTCATCACTTCAACAAACTGACGCGCGCCGATGAGTTCAACGGGCACATTGCGCAAGCTTCCCTGTGCTGCTTCTGGCAACATGTCCAGCACCTGCCTTGCCAATATTTTCTGCGCGTGATCGAGTGGCGGCACAGGTGCCACGCGAACCATTTCCAGCATCTCTTTGTAAAATGGGCTGCGCACATTTCTCTGAATGAGCATTTTTTGAATGTCTGCACCACTCATTTGATTCGACTCAGCGTGCACTGCATGCTCTGGATTTTTCAGCGCAATGGCCTGCGGTGATTGCAAACCCTGCACCCGTTGTTGTGCTGCATTTTGCAGATCCACCAAGGTGAGTGGCCTGCCATGCGCAGACTGCAACAGCAAGGTGAGGTCCACCCCATCAAGTTCAACTGTGTGCCCCTGAACAAGCACCCGAACACCCCGGCCCGGCCCCACCCTGCCCTCGCAAAAGCAGCGCACTGCAATCATGGCCAAGTCTTCTTTGGCCTGTATTTGCTGCGCATCGGTAAACCCGTGCTGCACGAGGCAATTCACGAAGCCTTGCAACGTGCCATCCAGGAGCTTGGACATGTTGCATGGGTCTTGCCGCCCTGGCCACTCCGAGTCACGCGCCTGCCGCGGAGTGAACTTACTCGGCAAATCGGCCTGATGTGCCACGTTGCCGGCACTACCCGCCCCCACTACCTTTGGATTGGTCATCTGTCAGGCCCCTCACTTTTTAGGAGATTTGTAAACATAGCCAGCCTCCCGCTCTGCTGCCGATTTCATGTGATGCGCCACATTCAACATGCGCAAACCTCGCCGCACACCAGCGGCCATGTTCTCCCGGCCCAATTGCTTTTCAACGGCCTCCAGCTGTGCCTGATAATTTGCTGCACCATGCGTGGCCTTGTACCTTTTAATCAGCAGACGCGTGTCTTGCCGGGTGAGCGCCTCGCCCATTGGCCCCATCAAACTCTCGGAAGATTGATCGCTGACCAGCGTGGCCAGCCGCTCACAAATGGTCACCAGGTGCTGGTTGCTGCGCAATTCGCTGGGCAGCATATAACTTTGGCGGATGATTTTTTCGGCCGTTTGGGAAAACTCCCGGTCGCTCATCAAATTGCCTGGCGTGGTAAACAGCGGGGACTGAATGGCCTCCGTGATGGTGTAGCGCTTACCACTGTGGGGATGCGTCAGCAAATTGGCGATGTCTGTCAATGCAGTAAGCTCTGGAAGCCGCAAAAAGCGCGTCTCGATAGAACGGCGGTCTTCCACGGGTTTCATCCGCTTGTTGTCGGCATCACGAATTTCTCCTTTTGCGAGCAAGCGACGAAGCGCCAACAACTCCAGAGGTTCGCCGTTTAAAACGCGGATGGTGCAACCCACCGAGTAGGCGTCGTTGCGGTCGGCCCGGTTGTTCACTTCGCTGGAGGAGACCTGCGGCGCAGCAAAAACTTCTGCATACACATTCCTCGCCCGCCCTACGCTCTCTTTCACAGAGGCATTCAAATCGAAATCGATCAGCTTCACGCGAAGCAGGCCATCGTTGCCATACGCAAACACAAAGTTGTCTGGCTTGATGTCATTGTGCGCGCGGTCGCGCTGGTGCATGTGTTGCACCGCCCTCAACATTTGCAGCGCCATGGTGTTTTTGAATTGACGCACCGTTTCGGGATCTTTGCATGGGCTGGTCTCCATGCGCTGCATGATCAATGCCGCTTGCCCAAGCCCCTGGCCCTCCAACATCGACTTGCGAATACTCAACGCCACAGGCTCATTTTGGTATTCCGGGTTTAGGGCATAACTCATTGCAGAAAAAACAGATATGAACCGGTGTGCATCAATCACACCGAGTTCGGTGATGGTGTATGCCGAAGGCTCTCCGTGATCAAGCCCGCCGCCCCGCGTGGAATTGGCTGTGAAACTTGTGTGCACCCTGCTGATGCCCGGTGCAGTGCCATCGTTAACGCCACGCATGATTTGCAGAGGCTGCGGTTTTGGCCCCACACGATTGGGGTGCGATTTTTTAAATACCAGGTATTCATCGGTGTTTACGTTGCGGGTAAGGCGTGCCGAGCCAAACCCGCCCGACCCCAATGTGACCTTGTGCTCCTGCAGGGTTTGCAGGCCCCATGGCCTGTCACGGCTTTGCTCTACCTGAATGGCAAACAGGCCATTGGTTGCAGCAAACCGGTTTTCGATGCGGTCGATCTCGTCTTTGGTCATCCAGGTGAGGTTTTCGTAAATCTCCCCGTCTGCGCGCATCAACGTGTGGCGGGGGGTGTAATGCGTGCCCTCTGCGACAGCGGTCTTTTCTTGTTTGTTGATGATCACGAGGCCGACATTGGGCCGCACATCGGTGTGATACAGGGCTGTGTAGCGGCGCGCTGCACCTGAAAAATCCTCAAGGTGCTGTGCAGCCGAAGCCGGGCAGGCCGGCTGGCTCTTGGCCAAATCTGCCAACTCGGCAAGCATTTTTAACTGAGGGGCGGTGAGCGGCGGCCCACTGAGGTGGGTTTGGCCATCAAGCCTCACCAGGGCGTTGTACAACACAGAGCCGAGGTCGCCCTGCAAACGCGTGGCCGCCTCAATCAGGGCGCTGGCGTCTTTGGCACGCTGCGTGTTGGCAGGATCTACGCCCGTTTTTTGTTTGACATACTCGCAGACCGGGAGATTGGGCATGAGCGTTGTTTTGAGTCAAAACAATGAGTTGCTTGCTCCTCAACAAGGTTCACGCATGCCCGCTCATCAGCTTGGTTGTGCAGAACCAAACAAGGCCAGGGCACGCCTGCTTAACCCAACCCAATCATGCCCTGCCATACACATCGTCAAAGCGCACAATGTCGTCCTCTTCCAGGTAGTCGCCACTTTGCACTTCAATCATGACCAGGTTCATCACGCCAGGGTTTTCAAGGCGGTGCTTGTTGCCTGCGGGTATATAGGTGGATTCGTTTTTGCGCACCAAAAACACGTTCTCACCATTGGTCACTTTGGCCGTGCCGCTCACCACAATC
>DASUEC010000194.1:0-6864 GCA_036275255.1 Limnobacter sp.
GCCAGACGGGGAGTGCGGTTTAACCCACGTGTGTGTGGATTCGGTCCGAAAGCGATAGCTGCGGTCGAGTCCGAACCCCACATCTTGAACGAGAAACTCGGATAAAGGTGAAGCGCAAATGATGCGATCTTTTCAGCAAAACTCGTATTTGTTCGGGGGCAATGCGCCCTACGTTGAAGAAATGTACGAGGCCTACCTGGACAATCCAGGCTCCGTGCCCGAAAAATGGCGCGCCTACTTTGACCAAATGCAACTGGTGCCCTCGGCACACGGTGATGTGAACGAGAAAGACGTGGCCCATGCGCCAGTCGTCCAATCCTTTGCCCAACGTGCCAAAAAAGGATTCCTGCAGCCTCAGGTTCACTCTGCAGATCTGGAAGTGGCCAAGAAGCAGGTTCATGTGCAATCCATTGTGGCTGCCTACCGTTTCCTGGGCTCCCGTTGGGCAGACCTCGATCCCCTCAAGCGCCAAGAACGCCCGGTGATTCCCGAGCTCGATCCAGCGTTCTATGGCTTGACAGAGTCCGACATGGACATCACCTTCTCGGCCACCAACACGTACTTTGGCCAAGACCAAATGACCCTTCGCGACATCGTGAAGGCATTGCGCGACACCTATTGCCGTTCGATTGGCATTGAATACATGCACATTGGCGATCCGGCACAGAAACGCTGGCTGCAAGAGCGCGTCGAGACCAACCTGGGCAATCCCCAGTTGAGCAAAGAGCAAAAGCTCCGCATCCTCGAGCGCATCACCGCAGCCGAAGGCCTGGAGCGTTACTTGCACACCCGTTATGTGGGTCAAAAGCGTTTCTCGCTGGAAGGCGGAGAGTCTTTCATTGCTTCGCTGGATGAGGTCATTCAGCGTGCCGGCACCCTGGGTGTTCAAGAGACGGTGATCGGCATGGCCCATCGTGGTCGCCTCAACGTGCTGGTGAACATCCTCGGCAAAAGCCCAGGCGTATTGTTTGAAGAATTTGAAGGCAAGCATGCAGACGACCTGCCTGCCGGCGATGTGAAGTATCACCAGGGCTTCTCCTCGGACGTGACCACCCCAGGTGGCCCCATGCACTTGTCCCTGGCATTCAACCCGTCGCACCTCGAAATCGTAAACCCGGTGGTTGAGGGCTCGGTCAAGGCACGCCAAGAGCGCCGTGGCGACAAGGAAGGCAAGCAGGTGCTGCCCGTGCTGGTGCACGGCGACGCGGCGTTCGCCGGTCAGGGTGTGGTCATGGAAACCCTGAACCTGGTGCACACCCGCGGTTATGGCACAGGCGGCACAGTTCACATCGTGATCAACAACCAGATCGGCTTCACCACCTCCGACCCCCGCGACAGCCGCTCCACGCTGTACTGCTCTGACGTGGTCAAAATGATTGAAGCGCCAGTGTTTCACGTCAATGGGGATGATCCTGAAGCAGTGATTTTTGTGACCCAACTTGCCTTGGACTTCCGCATGGAATTCCAGCAAGACGTGGTGATCGACATTGTGTGTTTCCGCAAACTGGGCCACAACGAGCAGGACACGCCTGCGGTGACCCAGCCATTGATGTACAAAAAGATTGGCCAGCATCCGGGCACACGTGCCTTGTACGCCGAGCGCTTGGTGATGCAGGGCATTCTGAGCGCCGACGACGCCGAGAAAATGGTCAGCGATTTCCGTGCGGCCATGGACGAGGGCAAGCACAACCGCGCAGACCCCGTGCTCACCAATTACAAGAGCAAGTTTGCGGTGGACTGGTCACCGTACCTGGGCAAAAAGTGGACAGATGCAGCCGACACCTCGGTGCCCCTGTCCGAAATTCGCAGGCTGTCCGAGCGCATCACCACTGTGCCTGAAAATTTCAAAGTTCACCCCTTGGTGCAAAAGGTGATTGCCGACCGCGCTGCCATGGGCCGTGGTGAAACCATGCTCGACTGGGGCATGGGCGAACACCTCGCATTTGCTTCATTGGTGTCCTCGGGGTATGCCGTGCGCATTACAGGCCAGGATTGCGGTCGCGGTACTTTCACGCACCGCCATGCGGTGTTGCACCATCAGGGTCGCGAGAAGTGGAATGAGGGCACTTACATTCCCCTGGAGAACGTCTCTGAAGGCCAGGCGCCCTTCACAGTCATCGACTCCGTGTTGTCTGAAGAAGCGGTGCTCGGCTTTGAGTATGGTTATTCCACCGCAGAACCCAACACCTTGGTGATCTGGGAGGCGCAATTCGGTGACTTTGCCAACGGTGCCCAAGTGGTGATCGACCAGTTCATCTCGAGTGGTGAAGTCAAATGGGGCCGTGCGTCTGGCCTCACCATGATGCTGCCACACGGTTACGAAGGGCAGGGCCCCGAGCACTCCTCGGCACGCATTGAACGTTATCTGCAACTTTGCGCAGAGAACAACATGCAAGTGTGTCAACCGACCACACCGGCGCAAATTTTCCATTTGCTGCGCCGCCAGATGATCCGACTGTTCCGCAAGCCCTTGATCATCTTCACGCCGAAATCCTTGCTGCGTCACAAAGAGGCGGTGTCTTCCCTGCAAGACCTGTCCAAGGGCCACTTCCAGACCGTGATTGGCGACCAAGGCGAGCTGGAAGCATCCAAAGTCAAACGTGTCATTCTTTGTTCAGGCCGTGTGTATTACGACCTGGTGGCCAACCGGCGCGAGCGCAACGTCAAAGACGTGGCG
This sequence comes from Limnobacter sp., assembly GCA_036275255.1. Taxonomy (GTDB): domain Bacteria; phylum Pseudomonadota; class Gammaproteobacteria; order Burkholderiales; family Burkholderiaceae_B; genus Limnobacter. The sequence goes on from DASUEC010000194.1 coordinate 2,678, forward strand.
ATTGTTCGAGTTGAGCAACTTTACCCATTCCCGCACAAATCACTGAGTGCCGAACTTCGGAAGTTCCCCAACGTGACCGATGTAGTTTGGTGCCAGGACGAACCGCAAAACCAGGGGCCCTGGTTCCAGATTCAACACAACATTCTGGAAAACCTCACCGAGGGGCAGCGCCTGGGTTATGCAGGGCGTCCAGCTTCGGCATCTCCGGCGGTGGGTTATTACGCCAAGCACAATGAGCAGCAAAAGGCGCTCATTGATGCTGCGTTTGGCAAGCTCAAAGGTTTTGTAATCACCAAATAACACACACGCGAGCGGGTGAGCTTTCCCCGCTTGCAATTGAACAAAGAATCAAAAAGGAAAAAATTCCATGGCAATCGTAGAAGTGGTGGTCCCACAACTGTCCGAATCTGTCGCCGAAGCCACATTGTTGAACTGGTACAAAAAGCCAGGTGATGCAGTCAAACGCGACGAAAACCTCATCGACATCGAAACCGACAAAGTCGTGCTTGAAGTGCCCGCGCCCTCAGCGGGCGTGATTGTTGAAGTGCTCTGCCAGGATGGCGCCACCGTGGTGGCTGGTCAGCTCCTGGCCAAAATAGACACCGAGGCTTCCGCAGGTGCAACTGCTGCGCCGGCGCAGGCCAAACCAGCTGCCGCAGCAACACCTGCCGCAGCAGCGCCTTCTCCCAGCACCAGTGTAGATGGCTCTGTGGCCATGCCATCGGCTGCCAAAATGATGGCCGAGAACAACCTGGCCCCGTCACAAGTGGCTGGCACTGGCAAAGATGGCCGAATCACCAAAGGTGACGTGGTGAACACACTCAGTGGTGCCGCCGCTGCACCAGCAGCCAAGCCTGCGGCAGCGCCCACGGCAGCACCTGCACTCAAGCCCGTGAGCCTGCTGCCTGAGGTGAAAGCGCCTCTCGACCCATCTACACTGATTGATGGTCGCCCCGAGCAACGTGTGCCCATGAGCCGTTTGCGCGCGCGTGTTGCAGAGCGTCTGGTTCAGTCCCAACAAACCAACGCCATCCTCACCACATTCAACGAAGTGAACATGAAGCCGGTGATGGATTTGCGTGCCAAGTACAAAGACAAGTTCGAGAAGGAGCACGGTGCCAAGCTCGGCTTCATGGGCTTTTTCGTGAAGGCTGCGGTGGCAGCGCTCAAAAAGTACCCCGTGTTGAATGCATCGGTGGATGGCAACGACATCGTTTACCACGGTTACTTCGACATCGGTATTGCTGTGGGGTCCCCACGCGGTTTGGTGGTTCCCATTTTGCGCAATGCCGACCAAATGACCATTGCCGACATCGAGATGAAAATCGCTGAGTTTGGTCAAAAGGCCAAAGACGGCAAACTCAGTCTGGATGAACTCACGGGCGGTACATTCTCGATCTCCAACGGCGGTGTTTTTGGGTCCATGCTGTCCACACCCATCATCAACCCGCCGCAGTCGGCCATTTTGGGCATTCATGCCACCAAAGATCGCGCCGTGGTTGAAAACGGGGAGATTGTTATTCGCCCGATGAACTACCTGGCCATGAGCTACGACCACAGGATCATTGATGGCCGTGAGGCTGTGTTGGGTCTGGTGGCCATGAAAGAAGCCCTGGAAGATCCAGCCCGCTTGTTGCTGGACCTGTAAGGAGGGCTGTTCATATGAGCACACAATACGATGTGGTGGTGATTGGTGCAGGCCCTGGCGGGTACATCGCCGCCATCCGCGCTGGGCAATTGGGCATGAAGGTCGCCTGTATTGAGGGCAATGCCTACGACGACCCCAAAGGTGAGCCGCGGTTGGGCGGCACTTGCCTGAATGTTGGTTGCATTCCCTCCAAGGCTTTGTTGGCCTCGTCCGAAGAGTTTGAGAAAATCCAGCACCACGCCGAGGATCACGGCATCACCGTGACGGGCGCGAAGATGGATGTGGCCAAAATGATCAAGCGCAAGGACGACATTGTCACCAAGATGACCGGTGGCATTCAGTTCTTGTTCAAGAAAAACAAGGTCAGCCTCATCAAAGGCTGGGCGAGTTTTGTCGGCAAGGTCGAGGGCGGTTTTGAGTTGTTGGTCAAATCGGCTGCCGGTGAAGAAAAGGTGACCGCCAAGCAGGTGATTATCGCCACCGGGTCCAAGGCCAGGCATTTGCCGGGCATTGAGGTGGACAACCAGACCATCTGCGACAACGAAGGTGCATTGAAATTCGGAGCAGTGCCCAAGAAGCTCGGGGTGATTGGCGCTGGCGTGATTGGTCTGGAGTTGGGTTCGGTGTGGCGCCGTCTGGGTGCAGAGGTTACCGTGCTTGAAGCAATGCCCAACTTTTTGGCCGCAGCCGACGAGGGTGTGGCCAAAGAGATGCACAAGATTTTCACCAAACAGGGCCTTAAAATCCACATGGGCGTGAAGATTGGTGAAGTCAAGACCAGCAAAAAGGGCGTGTCTGTGGCTTACACAGATGCCGACGGCCAAGCCCAGAAGCTTGACTGTGACAAGTTGATCGTTTCGGTGGGCCGTGTGCCCAACACCGATGGTTTGAATCTGGAAGCGGTTGGCCTTAAAACCAATGAGCGCGGCCAGATTGATGTGGATGCCCATTGCCAAACCCTGGTTGCCGGTGTGTACGCGGTGGGTGACGTGATTCGCGGTGCAATGCTGGCCCACAAAGCCGAGGAAGAGGGCGTCATGGTGGCGGAAATCCTTGCGGGGCAGGCTGGGCACTGCAACTACGACACCATTCCCTGGGTGATTTATACCTCGCCTGAGGTGGCTTGGGTGGGCAAAACCGAGCAGCAGCTCAAACAGGAAGGCCGCAAATACAAGGCTGGTCAATTCCCGTTCATGGCCAACGGCCGTGCACTGGGGCAGGGTGATGCGCAGGGCTTTGTGAAGGTGTTGGCCGATGCCACCACCGATGAAGTTCTGGGTGTGCACATCATCAACAGCCATGCTTCGGATCTGATCGCAGAAGCCGTGATGGCCATGGAGTTTAAGGCATCCTCTGAAGACATTGGCCGAATTTGCCATGCTCACCCCAGCTTGTCTGAGGTGGTTAAAGAGGCCGCTTTGGCCTGCGACAAAAGGCAGCTGAACGGTTAAAATTCCATTCAGTCATCATTTGCAAAAACGGCTGATGAGTATTCATCGGCCGTTTTTTTTACAGCGTGTCCAATCGTGAACGTCCAGGAATATTACAAAAAAACATTGGCAGAACGTGGCTACGAGGCCGATGCAGCCCAGCAAAAAGCTGTGGATCGCATGCAGGTTTTTTATGATGAGTTTGTCGAATACAAAAAGGCACGCAGCAGCGTCATCAAGAAATTCCTCAATCGACCCGCAGTTCCCAAAGGTTTGTATTTGTGGGGCGGCGTGGGCCGTGGCAAGAGCTTCCTGATGGATTGCTTTTACAACTCGGTCACGGTTGAGCGCAAAACTCGCTTGCACTTTCACGAATTCATGCGCGGTGTGCATTCAGAGCTGGACGATCTGAGAGGTGTACAGGACCCTTTGGTTGAAGTTGCTGCCCGCATCGCCAAACGCTACCGTCTGATCTGCTTTGACGAGTTTCATGTGTCCGACATTGCCGATGCAATGATCCTGTATCGCCTTTTGGAGGGTTTGTTCGCCAATGGGGTGACTTTTTTGATGACCTCCAATTACAAGCCAGACAATCTGTATCCCGATGGATTGCATCGTGACCGTTTGCTCCCGGCCATCGCCTTGTTGAACAAGCAGTTGGACGTCATCAATGTGGATGTGGGTGTGGATTACAGAAGGCGAACTCTCGAACAACTCAACACCTATTTGATGCCACTCTCCGAAGAAACCGACGTGCAGTTGAAGGAGGACTTTGAGCGCCTGGCTGAAGTCGCCGATGAGGCTGCGGAGTTGCACATTGAGTCCCGCGTCATTCGGGCTGTCAGAAGAGCGGGCTCGGTGGTTTGGTTCGATTTTCCCACCTTGTGTGGCGGGCCTCGTTCTCAAAACGACTATCTCGAAATTGCAAGCCAGTTTCAAACAGTGATCTTGAGTGGTGTGCCAAAGATGGGGGCGGGCATGGCCTCCGAGGCGCGCCGGTTTACATGGCTTATCGATGTGTTGTATGACCACAAAGTGAAGTTGATCATGTCTGCAGCCGTTGAACCCGAGGAGCTCTACACCGAGGGGGCGATGGCCCACGAGTTTTT
>DASUEC010000195.1:0-4111 GCA_036275255.1 Limnobacter sp.
TGAACGGTGACCCAACGGGGCAGAGGCCCAGCCCGACATCTTTTTCGAGGGGGGGCCTCAGTTCAGGCGAGGCTCAGGGAGGGAATCACAGATTGGCCGTCGCCAAGGGGCTTGGCCACGGTGTGCTTCAAGGAGCAAGCGGCAAAGAGCAAGGCGCGAAGGCGGCAGTCTCAAGGAGCAAGCGACAGGCTCAGGGAGGGAATCACAGATTGGCCGTCGCCAAGGGGCTTGGCCACGGTGTGCTTCAGGGAGCAAGCGACAGGCTCAAGGAGCAAGCCACAGGCTCAAGGCGCAAGCCACGGGTGCAAGTGCAGTCAGCCAATGCAGGAAACAAGAGAAAAAATCAGGTGTTCACCAGGTTGGTAACAAATAAAAATCCACAAAAACAGTGGCTTGTAACATTTAGAACAACAATTCTAGGAAATGATGCCACTGACATATTGACCATTAGTGCACAAATGTACACAATAAAATCCATGCAGCAAACACACTGCTGGGTTAAAGCGAAAACCCGAATTTCGCAACAACCAAAGTAAAAGGGATTACATCATGAAAAACTTTATCGAATCTGTTGTTCGCACGCCCGGCATGTTGTTCATGTCCATCCTCATCACTGGCTTTACAGTCAATGCCGGTGTGCAATACATCAATGCCACAGGTTTTGAAGGCCCCAATTTGCTGGCTGCTGCTTGTTTGGTGGTTGGTCAGTTTGCTGTGGCTGTGGTGCACCAGTTGCGCCGTCTTGGCCAAGGTGATGCCACCCCCCGCCTGCAATAATGTCTGCCTGGGGTGTTGCGGCAAAGTGATTTGAATGTGGTCTTGTTGGCCCGCTTTGCCGCAAATCTCGCCAACCGTTCTCCTCGGGTCGCTCGTTTTCACGGGTTTGCCTGCTGTTACTCAAGCGTTTTTGTCTTGCATTGTTCTTCCATGACCCTTTGATCCGTATTTCCGGGCTCGCAGGGTGCTTGTCATATTTCCGTCCCAAAACTGTCAAACGCAGGCAACAGTGCCACAACACACTGCACGCATTCCAACACAAACAAGGTGTTTTTCATGCGCGTGTCCATCATTGGCAGTGGCTATGTGGGTTTGGTGACAGCGGCGTGCCTGGCCGAGGTGGGCAACAAGGTGCTGTGCTGCGACATTGACTCCGCCAAAGTGGCCAAGTTGAAAGCCGGCGAGAGCCCCATCTATGAACCTGGCCTGGATGAGCTTTTGCAGCGCAATTTGCGTGAGCAGCGCCTGGATTTCACCACCCGCATTGAAGAAGCAGCCAACCACGCGGAGCTTGTTTTCATTTGTGTGGGCACCCCGCCGCGTGAAGACGGCAGCGCCGATTTGCAGCATGTGCTCACCGTGGCCCGCCAGATTGCCACCCACATGAACGGCTTCAAGGTGATCATCAACAAATCCACGGTGCCTGTGGGCACGGGTGAACGGGTGGCCGACGAGGTGCGCCGTGTGCTGGTTCAGCGCAACGCCTTGCATCCATTCACCGTGGTGTCCAATCCGGAATTCCTGAAAGAGGGTGCCGCCATTGATGATTTTTTGCGGCCCGATCGCATTGTGCTTGGCACCGATTCAACGCCGGTGGGCCAGCGTGCGCTGCGCATGATGAAAGCCCTGTATGCGCCGTTTCAACGTCACCATGAGCGCCTTTTGGCCATGGATGTGCGCTCGGCAGAACTCACCAAGTACGCGGCCAATGCCATGCTGGCCACGCGCATCAGCTTCATGAACGAGTTGGCCAATCTGGCAGAAAAAATTGGCGCCGACATTGAGCAGGTGCGTGCCGGCATTGGGTCTGATCCTCGAATTGGCTACTCTTTTCTGTACGCAGGGTGTGGTTATGGCGGTTCATGCTTCCCCAAGGATGTGAAGGCACTGATACGCACGGCCGAGGACGCCGGGCAAAACCTGTCGATCCTGCGCGCCGTGAACAGCAGCAACCAGCGGCAAAAGCGAGTGTTGGTGGAAAAAATCATTCAGCGCTTTGGCGAAGACCTGAGCAACATGACCTTCGCCATGTGGGGTTTGAGTTTCAAGCCAGAAACCGATGACATGCGCGAAGCGAGCAGCCGAACCATTGCCGCAGAGTTGGTGCTGCGTGGAGCCACTGTTCAAGCTTTCGATCCAGTGGCAGGCGAAACCGCACGCCAGGCCATGGAGGAGGACCTGGCCCAGTTCCGCCAGGACGGCCCACTGTTGGGGCATTTTGATGTGGTCAAAAGCCAGGACGAAACACTCTTCAATGCCGATGCCTTGATTGTGTGCACAGAATGGCGCATGTTCAAGAGCCCGGACTTTCTCATGCTGTCGCGCACCTTGCGGCACAAGGCGGTGTTTGACGGGCGCAACCTGTACGACCCAGCCCTGCTGGCCGATTATGGGCTTGTGTATGAGGGCATTGGCCGTCGCGCCGAACCCGTCGATCAGGGTTTGACCGTGGAGCAAATGCGGTTGGCGTCTTAATTTTGCGGGTCTTTCGCCGTATCATTGGGGAATTCAAAAAAACAGCGCATTCCACCCAAGGCGAGAGACTATGCATCAAGTAGCCATCAGCGGCACAGGCCTTTTTGTGCCCAGCCAAGTGATCACCAACGACGAATTGGTGGCTTCCTTCAACGCCTACGTGGCCAAATTCAATGCAGACCATGCCGATGCCATTGCACGGGGTGAGCTGCAGCCACTGGCTGAATCCAGCTCGGCCTTCATCGAGGCGGCCTCAGGCATCAAGCAGCGGTACGTGATCGAAAAGGAAGGTGTGCTCAACCCCGAGCGTTTGCACCCCTATTTGAAAGAACGTCCGAACGACCAGCTTTCCCTGATGGCCGAGATTGCCGTGGACGCAGGCCGAAAGGCGCTGGATGCCGCTGGTGTGGGTCCCGACGCGGTGGATGCAGTGATCTGCTCGGCAGCCAACATGCAAAGGGCTTACCCGGCCATGGCCATTGAAATTCAGGAAGCCCTTGGCATTCACGGGTTTGGATACGACATGAACGTGGCCTGTTCTTCAGCCACGTTTGGCATTGAGCAGGCGGTGAATGCGGTGCGCACAGGCACTGCAAAGGCCGTGCTCATGGTCAACCCGGAAATCACCTCAGCCCACCAGGCATGGCTCGACCGGGACTGTCACTTTATTTTTGGCGATGTGTGCACAGCCGTTTTGGTGCAACGCCTGGAAGACGCCAAACCCGGCAGTTGGGAGGTGCTGGGCACCAAGCTGGCCACCAAGTTTTCAAATAACATTCGCAACAATTTCGGCTTCATGAACCGCTCAGAGGACGCCGACCCCAACAGCCGCGACAAGCTGTTCATGCAGGAAGGGCGCAAGGTGTTCAAAGAGGTGTGCCCCATGGCCGCCGAGCACATGAGCAGCCATTTGGCAAGCCTCGGTTACAACAGCGCCACCGACGTGCGCCGCTACTGGCTGCACCAGGCCAACCTCAACATGAACCAGTTGATCGCCAAAAAACTACTCGGCACCAGCGATGTGCCTGCCGACAAAGCCCCCGTGATTCTCGATGAATTTGCCAACACCGCATCGGCAGGGTCTGTGATCGCATTTCACCGCCACAACAGCGACCTGGCTCAAGGGGATGTCGGGGTGATTTGCTCGTTTGGCGCAGGTTACTCAATTGGCAGTGTGGTGGTGCGCAAAACCTGAAAGACACCAGCGAAAACGCCGGGAACCAGGCCCGCCCTGGCGGACGGGTTGATGCTCAGGCCACGCTGACCGGGATTTTCCCGATCTTGGCTTGCCACTCCTTGGGCCCGGTGTTGTGCACCGAAACCCCGGTGCTGTCCACGGCCACGGTGACTGGCATGTCTTTGATTTCAAACTCGTAAATGGCTTCCATGCCCAAGTCTTCAAAACCAATCACCTTCGCGTTGGTAATGGCCTTGGACACCAGGTAGGCTGCGCCACCCACCGCCATCAGGTAAGCCGATTTGTTGTCGCGAATGGCCTCAATGGCCAGCGGGCCACGTTCTGCCTTGCCCACCATGGCAATCAGACCGGTTTTTTCAAGCATCATGCGGGTGAATTTGTCCATGCGGGTGGCCGTGGTGGGGCCGGCAGGGCCAACGGCCTCGTCGCGCACGGGGTCCA
>DASUEC010000196.1:0-4368 GCA_036275255.1 Limnobacter sp.
GGATTTGCTGAGTCGGTAGCTGATTCGGTTGAGCCCCTCGTCAATCTCTGGATTGAACCAAAGCAACTTGTTTTTTTGAACCCATTTCACCAAGCTGGGGTGCCAGCTGTTCAAGATGGTTGCATTGCGACGATCCACGTCAAATTGAAGCGCTTTTGAGGCATGAATGGCATCGTAGGCAAGTGTGCGCTGGTTGGTGAAATTCAGGTCCAGCGTGCTTGTGTTGGCGCCAGGGTAGCCCACACTGACAATCAGTCTGCTCCATTGATTGCGCATCTCCTGCGCGACCTTGGCCAGCCACTGCTTTTCGTGTGTGTGCGCAGGCCTCGGGTCTTTGTTTGTACAGCAAGCCTCCATGAAGTCAGCAATTTTTCTCGGGAAATCTTTGACCCGCTCCGCGTCGATGACTGCAAATTGCATATCAAGGTCGCTGGATGTTGGTTTGGCGGGCCACTGCAATGCTGTGGAGCCCTTGATTGCACCAATCCGCAAGTCCAATGCCTTGAGCAGGTCCAAAAGAGACAGTTGCGCAGTTCGTTGTGGTGATTTGCCTGCAATCGTCAGGCGTCTGTTGAGCAGTTCGGAGAGGTTCTTGTAAGAGGTCTGGGTGCTGTAGGGAGAGATGAATGATTCACAGACAGGGCTGATGTTTGCGCTGGCGGCAGAGGTCGACGGCATGAGGTTTCAACTGGATTGACATTGTTGTTTGGCCAGTTGAGTGGGTTTGCACGGGGGGAAGTTCAGGCCGCTTGAGCAGCCAATTGGAGAAGAATTTGATCTGTGGCCCGCGATGTTTTGAGTTGCTCGCAGGCCTTGGCCAGTGCATTGCCAATGAGGATGAGGCAAGGCCCATCGGTGAGTTGATCGGCAGAAAAGGATGGCAACTGAGCAAGATTCAGTGGTGTGAATTTTTCGCTGGGCAATGAGACGCTTTCGCACAAAACAACGGGTGTGTTTGCGTTGCGGCCTTTTTCAAGCAGTGCCGCTGCCCAAGGGCCCGCCTGGCGCAGACCCATGTACACGGCCACGGTGTCATTCTCGGTGCCGGTGAACAGTTCGATGCTGGGCACCTCACTGGCACCCACAGAAGGGGTGGTCAAGGTGAGGCTGCGCGCAATGCCGCGTAAGGTCAGGGACGCTTGCAAACTGCTGGCTGCAGCCAGTGCCGCAGTCACTCCAGGCACCACTTCAATGGTGTGCCCGGCGTTTTTCAGTGCGGTGATTTCTTCGTCGGCGCGGCCAAAAACCATGGGGTCGCCCCCTTTTAGACGCACCACAAGTTTGAATTGGTTGGCCGCTTCAACCAACTGTTTGTTGATGAAGTGCTGGGCGGTGGATTTTTTGCCGCAGCGTTTTCCAACGGCGACCAGTTTTGCATCGGGGTGTGCTTCAGAAAGAAGAGAGGGACTGACCAACGCGTCGTAAAACACGCAGTCTGCCTGCATCAACAGCCGCAAGCCGCGAACGGTGATCAAATCCTCCGCCCCAGGCCCTGCACCAATCAACACAACGCGTCCCATCTCAAAAGTCCCTATTTAAGAACCAAGCAACCAACAACCGGGTGAAGGGTCGTTGCCTAGTTCTTTGCAACGATCATGCCAGCCGCCACAGTCTGGTTGGTGGCGCCATCAATCAGAATAAAACTGCCTGTTGCCCGGCATTCTGCGTACAAATCGGCCACCAGCGGTTGGGCAAGCACCAATTCGATCTGTGCGATGTCATTCATCTGCACTGTTTTGGTGCTTTCGCCGTGCATCAAGGTGTGAATGTCCAGCACCTGGTTCACAGACTTGATCTTGGCCTGTGTTTGGCGTGTGGTCTGCTTGATCCAGTACTTGCGTGCAGGGTTCAAGGGTTCATTGTCGAGCCAGCAAATGTCGGCCGTCAATGCTTTCACGGGGGCGTGGCTTGCCGTGTCAGTGCTACTGACGATTTGATCGCCGCGTGACACGTCCACATCGCGGTCGAGCACCAAGGTGACGCACTGGCCCAGATGGGCCTCAGGCAGGTCGTCGTTCAAGAACACGATGCGAGACACCACGGCTTCCTGACCGGAGGGGTGCACCACCACGGTGTCGCCCACCCTGACGCTGCCGCCTTCCACCCGGCCCATGTAGCCGCGAAAATCGTCGGCTTTGTGCCCATCGTGACGGGCCACCAACTGCACCGGGAAACGGAAGCCCACCTTGTGCGCAGCCTCTGCGCGATCGGCGCGGCTGGGAATGTTCTCCAGAATGGGCAACAAGGGCTGACCGGTGTACCAAGGTGTTTTGCTGCTCGCGGTGACCACGTTGTCGCCTGTGAGGGCGGAAATCGGCAACACATGCGATTCAGCAACACCCACGGTGCCAGCCAGTTCGCGCACGGCTTTCTCGGTGGCGATGAATTTGGCCTGATCAAAATCGACCAGGTCCATTTTGTTGACCGCGAACAAAATGGCAGGAATGCCCAGCTTGCCTGCGATGGCACTGTGCCGCTTGGTCTGGGCCAACAGCGTGGCTTTCAGGCCTCCAGCGCTTTCTTCAAACGCAACACGCGTGATGTCGACCAGCACAATGGCCACGTCGGCGGTGGATGCACCGGTCACCATGTTGCGGGTGTACTGCTCGTGGCCCGGAGTGTCGGCCACAATGAATTTGCGCGCTGGTGTGGCGAAGTAGCGGTAGGCCACATCGATGGTAATGCCTTGCTCGCGCTCGGCCTCCAGGCCATCGGTCAGCAGGGAAAAGTCGATGGTGTCACCTGCGGTGCGCTTGTTTTTCGCTTTGGAAATGGCAGCCAACTGGTCGGCAAAAATGCCTTTGCTGTCGAACAGCAAACGGCCGATCAACGTGGATTTGCCATCGTCTACAGAACCTGCGGTGATGAAGCGCAGCACCCCGTGGTCTTGGGTGCTCAGTTTCAGGGCTTCGTTGATTGCATTCATGGTAGTCATCTCAATGTGTGTATCTTCAGGCCCGGGGATCAGAAATAACCTTCTTTCTTGCGGCGCTCCATGGAGGCCTCGGAAGTTTGATCGTCCATGCGGGTTGCGCCACGCTCGGTGATGTCGGTGACCGCCGTTTCGGCGATGATTTCGGCCGGCGTGGCGGCTGTGCTGGCCACGGGGCAGGTGCAGGTGATGTCGCCCACGGTGCGGAAGCGCACGGTGCGGGTGGTGACTTGTTCGCCTGCCTTGGGTTGGGTCATCTCGGTAACAGGCACCAAGAGGCCGTTGCGTTCAATGATTTCCCGATCATGGGCGTAATAAATGCTGGGCAGTTCAAGCTTTTCGCGCTCAATGTACTGCCACACATCCAGCTCGGTCCAGTTGGAGATGGGGAACACACGCATGTGTTCACCGGGGTGCACGCGGGTGTTGTACAGGTCCCAGAGTTCGGGCCGTTGGCTTTTCGGGTCCCATTGACCAAAGCCATCGCGGAACGAAAAAATACGCTCTTTGGCGCGGGCTTTTTCTTCATCGCGGCGTGCGCCGCCCATCAGCGCGTCAAAGCCGAATTCTTCCTGTGTTTCAAGCAGTGTGACGCTTTGAAAGGCATTGCGTGAGGCCTCAGGGTGCGGCAGGCGGATGGTGCCCTTTTTGATGGAACCTTCCAGCGAGCGCACGATCAGCTCTTCGCCCAATTGCTTGGCTTTCCAGTCACGGAATTCAATCACTTCCGGAAAGTTGTGTTCGGTGTCGATGTGCACCAGCGGGAATGGAAACTTGCCGGGGCGAAATGCCTTCTCGGCAATGCGCAGCATCACGATGGAATCCTTGCCGCCGGAGAACAACATCGCGGGGCGGGCGCATTCGGCGGCCACTTCGCGCATGATGTAGATGGCTTCGGCTTCAAGCCAGTCCAGGTGGGACATGGTGTGTGTTTGCGTGCTCATGATTTCTCTCGTTCGATTAATTCAGCTTACTTTTTTAAATTGGCGTTGTGCAAACCGCATTCCTTGCTGGCGGGGTCCTCCCACCACCAGCGGCCTGCACGAATGTCCTCGCCTATGGTGATGGCGCGGGTGCAGGGTTCGCAACCGATGGACGGAAAGCCTTCGAAGTGCAATGGGTTGACCGGCACCTCAAATTGGCGCACATAGGTCCACACATCGGCCTCGCTCCAGTCGGCCAGCGGGTTGAATTTTTCAATGCCACGGTCGGCATCGAATTCGCGCACAGGCAGTGTTGCGCGCGTGGCGGCCTGGGCTTGACGCTGACCGGTGATCCAGGCCTTGGCGCCTTTCAAGGCACGGGCCAAAGGCTCCACTTTGCGAATGCCACAGCACTCTTTTCTCAAGGCTGTACTTTCATAAAATGCATCAGCGCCTTTGGTGCTCACGTAGGCTTCAACCGCATCGGCCTTGGGTTCAAACCACTGCACTGTG
>DASUEC010000197.1:0-3255 GCA_036275255.1 Limnobacter sp.
CCCATCGATGCCTTGGAAGGGCGCATCACCTCCGCTTTGTTAACGCCCTATCCACCAGGCATCCCCTTGTTGATTCCTGGTGAAAAATTCAATGCGACGATTGTCGATTACCTGCGTTTTGCACGGGATTTCAACAAGCAGTTCCCCGGCTTTGAGACCGACATCCACGGTTTGGTCGAGGAAGAGGACGAGCAGGGCAATGTGTCGTTCTACGTGGATTGCGTGAAACAGTAAAGGTGTGACGCGCACTGAGGCTGGCCACCACCGCCAGCCTCAAGGTGCATTCAGGGTGTCAAACGCCTGCTGCAAGTCCTGCCACAGGTCCTCTACATCTTCCAAGCCAATGGCCAGCCTCAAAATGGGGCCTGGCGCGTGGCTGAGCTGCCGGGCAAGCTGTTGGCGACGGGCATTTGGAATATTCACCACCAGTCCCAGGCTTTCCGGGCCACCCCATGAATACGCAATCCTGAACAGTTTCAAACGGTCGATCACGCTGCAGGCCTGCTCATCGCTGAAGGATTGTTTCAGCATCACCGAAAAAATGCTGGCGCTGCCCGTGAACAATTGCATGAAATGTGAATGCCCTGGGCAACCGGGCAAAGCTGGGTGCAGCACGCTGGCCACCGCGGGGTGCGCTTGCAAGCGTTTTGCCAGTTCCAGGGCCTGTTTGGCCTGGTGCTCAAAGCGCAGGGGCAGGGTGAGCAGCCCACGCAGCACCAGGCTGCAATCATCGGGCCCAACCCCCAGGCCAAACACCCGGTTGCGGCGTTCTACCTCTGCAAAGGCTGGCGTGTTGTTGGCCAGCACCGCCCCCATCAGCACGTCAGCATGGCCGCACTGGTACTTGGTGAGTGCTTGTACGCTGTAATCAAAACCGTGTTCAAAGGGTTTGAATACCAAACCTGCAGACCAGGTGTTGTCGATGGCTGTGCGAGCACCATGCGCCTGCGCAAGCTTCACCATGGTGCTCAAATCGGGTACCTCAAAGGTGAGTGAGCCTGGCGCTTCTGCCCAGATGAGTTTGGTGTTGGCTTGCAGTGCCGCTTGAAGGCTGCCCACATCGCACGGGTCATATTCATCAAACTCCACCCCATAGTCGGTGTACAACTGGTGCGCCAGTGTTTGAACCGGGCCATACACATTGCTCGGAATTAGCCAGTGATCCCCATGCTTCAGGCATGCAGTGGCAACCAACATGATGGCTGCCAGTCCAGATGGGCACACCAGTGCATGTTTGGCACCTTCAGTATGCGCCAGTTGCTGGGCCAGGGTGTATTGGGTGGGGTTGCCATGCAGGCCATAGCTGTAGTCCAGCCCCAAAACGTCCACATGCGCCCGCTGGGCTGTAGTGTTGTCAAAGAACGTGCTCGAGCCCCGGTACACCGGCATGGCCTGGCTATGAAATCCTTCGGCGCTGGCCGGGCTGGCATGCACCAGCTTCGTGGACAGGTTCAGCTTGCGATCATCTGGTTTGAAGGTGCTCATAGGTTTTTAATCAGCACTTGGGATTTGCGGCTCCAGTCGTACAGGCGTTTGCGCTCAATGGGCAGCTTGTCCACGTCGCCCACCACAAAGCCGCGCTTGATAAAAAAGTGTGAGGTTTGTGTGGTGAGCACAAACAGCTTTTTGATGCCTTGCTTGCGTGCATCGTGTTCGACTTTCTTGAGCAAACGTTCGCCATCTCCTGTGCCTTGCCATGAGGGGTGAACCACCAGACAGGCCAATTCTGCGAGCCCCTCTTTGGCATATGGGTAAAGGGCTGCGCAGCCCCACAAGATACCGTCATGCTCCAGCACAATGAAGTGGTCAATGTCTCGCTCAATGCGGTCTAGGCTGCGGCGCACCAAGGTGCCGTCGTGCTCCAGCGGTTCAATCAGTTGCTTGATGCCGCCGGCATCGTCCAGTGTGGCGTGGCGCAAGCTTTCCAGGTTGGCTTCGGACACCATGGTGCCCACACCGTCGTGAGAGAACAATTCCAGCAAGACGCCACCGTCCAGATTCAGTGGCACAATGTGCGCGCGCCCAACCCCGCCTTGCACCGCCAGCACACAACATTCCAAGTAATCTTTGGTCAGCTCGTTCAGGCCGTCGCCACGCAGCAACTCTCGTGCACGATCCAGCTCAAGCTCTTCAAGCAGTTTGCCGTTTTTGTCAAAGACCCCATCAATCTGGGTCACAAAGATAAGCTTGTCCGCCTTGATGGCTCTTGCCGTGCTCGTGGCCACGTCTTCCATGGTCAGGTTGAAGGCCTCGCCCGTGGGCGAAAAGCCCAAGGTGGACATCAGCACAATCGCGCTGCTGTTCAAGCTCATCTGGATGGCGGTCACATCCACCTTGCGTACCAGGCCTGTGTGTTGAAGGTCGACACCTTCAAGAATGCCCATGGGCCGCGCCGTGATGAAGTTGCCAGACACCACGCGCATGGCCGAGTGCGCCATGGGCGTGTTGGGCAAACCCTGGGAAAATGCCGCCTCGATATCGAGCCGAAGCTCACCCGCAGCCTCCTTGGCACACTCGAGTGCACCCTTGTCGGTGATGCGCCAGCCCTTGTGGAATTGCGGCTGAATGTTGCGCAAGGCCAATTGCTCTTCCACTTGTGGGCGCGAGCCACACACAAGCACAATCCGCATGCCCATGGCGTGCAACAGGGAAAGGTCTTGCGCGAGCGAATTCAAGTAACCTTGATGGGCAAGTTCACCGTCAACCGCCACCACAAAGGTTTTGCCGCGAAACGCGTGAATATACGGGGCAACCCGTCGCAGCCATTCCACGAAGGTTTGGGTGCTGTCTGTGGCGTCTTCAGGAACGGGGGTGTTGCTCATCGGCTGGCTCTTTGGGTGCACTTGCTGTGTATGGGTTGGATGAAAGTGGAGCTATGCGTAGCGGCACACATGTAGCCGCGCTGCATTGATTATAATTTCTGGGCTTGTGCAGTCCAGTGCTGTACCCGGCCTTGGCCCGGATTTTGAGTCAATCGCCTGCTTTTTCACCCTTTTTGTGGTTCAGTTGTGTCCTTAAAAGAACAAATCCACCCCAACACGCCCACCATCGTGTACCCCGAGGAGTTGCCCGTCTCGCAAAAACGCGACGACATCATGCGCCTCATTGCTCAGCACCAGGTCGTGATTGTGTGTGGCGAAACCGGCTCGGGCAAAACGACTCAACTTCCAAAAATGTGTATGGAGTTGGGGCGTGGGTTGAGGGGCCAAAGCATTGTTCACACCCAGCCCAGGCGACTGGCTGCCACTGCCACGG
>DASUEC010000198.1:0-6413 GCA_036275255.1 Limnobacter sp.
AGCCTGGCAGAACCCGAGCCCGAGGCGGCTGCGCCCGATTCAATGGTGGACCTGGAGCCACCGTTCAAAAATGAAAACGATGCACGCATTGAACTGGCGGGGGCCTATCTGGAAATCGAAGATTTTGAGGCAGCTGCCAAAGTGCTGGGCAGCATTGAGGGGGCATTGACCCTGGGGCAACAGCAACGTCTGGAACAAATACGGGAAGAAATCATGCACGGAGAAGCACGGTCATGAAAAGGCTGGTTCTGATTGCCTTGGCCTTGGCCACATTTGCACACCTGAACAGCGCTTGGGCGCAGGCTTTGCCCAGCGTGGTGGCCACCCCAGGGCGGAATGGGTCCACCGTGTATTCACTGCCCATTCAAACCATGTTGTTCATGACTTTTCTCACGGTGTTGCCCGGCATTTTGTTGATGATGACTGGCTTCACGCGGATTGTGATTGTGCTGTCGCTTTTGCGCATGGCCTTGGGCACACAAAACTCGCCCCCCAACCAGGTTGTGATCGGGCTGAGCCTGTTTCTCACGTTTTTTGTGATGACCCCCGTGTTCAAGCAAGTGTATGAAAAGGCTTATCTGCCCTACGAGAATGCACAGCTTGAATTCCGTGACGCCGTGGACGTGGCCTCGGAGCCAATTCGGGCATTCATGCTGCGCCAGACCCGCGCAGAGGACCTGGCCTTGTTTGCCAGCTATTCTGAGGAAAAATTCGACAGCCCCGCCCAGGCTCCCATGTCTGTGCTCATTCCCGCCTTTGTCACCAGCGAATTGAAGACCGCCTTCCAGATCGGTTTCATGGTGTTTTTGCCGTTTTTGATCATTGACCTGATTGTGTCCAGCGTGCTCATGTCCATGGGCATGATGATGTTATCGCCCATGTTGATTTCACTGCCATTCAAATTGATGCTCTTTGTGTTGATCGATGGCTGGAACCTGTTGATGGGCTCCCTCTTGCAAAGTTTTGCATAAGCCAGCATGTCTGAAGACAATGACGTTGAACGCGAATTACCTGCGACGCAGCGCAAAATAGAAAAAGCCCGCGAAGAGGGCAATATTCCGCGCTCCAAAGACTTTTCCGGTGCGGTGGTGGTGTTGGTGGGGCTCGCCTGCCTGTATGTGTTTTCCGGGTTTTTTGTGGATCAAAACAAAACCCTGATGAAGCAGGCTTTGACCCTGAGCACCGCCGACGCCAAAGACCCAGCCCGCATGGGGGCTGCGTTTGCAGATCTTTTGCTGCATGCCCTGATGATCATGTCGCCCTTCCTGCTGCTGGTGCTGGTGGCGGCGGTGTTGGGCACCATTGTTGTGGGTGGCTCCATTTTTGTGACCAAAAACCTCCAGCCCAAGTTCTCCAAGCTCAATCCACTCAAGGGCTTGAAGAACATGTTCTCCGGCAATGCCATGTTTGAGTTTGCCAAGGCCATGCTGAAAGTGGTGGTGATCGGCGTCTTGGCGGTGGTGCTCATTTGGAGTCATGTGGAGGACTTCCCCCGCATGATGACCATTCCCCTGCCCAATGCGATTGAGCTGGCCGCAGATTTTGCCATTCGGGATGCGTTGATTTTGACCCTCGCGTTTGCGATTGTGGTGTCGGTGGATGCGCCATACCAGGTGTTCCGCTATTTGAAGCAGTTGCGCATGAACATCGAAGAAATTCGCCGTGAGCAGAAGGAAACCGACGGCGACCCCCATGTGAAAGCCCGTGTTCGGCAAATCCAGCGCGAGATGTCCAGAAAGCGCATGATGGCTGCCGTGCCCACAGCCGATGTGATTGTGACCAACCCCACACACTATGCAGTTGCACTGACTTACAAGGACGGGCGCGGCGCACCGCGCGTGGTGGCCAAGGGCGTGGACCTCATTGCCCAACAAATCCGCGAATTGGCTCGCCAGCACAACATTGCACAAATTGAAGCACCGCCCCTGGCCCGTGCGCTTTACAAACATGTGGACCTGGAGCGCGAAATCCCGCCTTCTCTGTACGCAGCCGTTGCCAAATTGCTGGCCTACCTCTACACCATGGAGCGTGGCCAGATTGATGACGCTGTTTTCCCCACGGAACGTGACATTCCCGAGGGCATGGACCCAGGGCCAAGCGATGCAAGTGCTTAAGGCGTGGCGCTTGTGGCACCTCCACCATTCCAGATTGGCACGGTGAACAGATCGTAAAATGCCTGTTCAAAGAAGGTCACAAAGAATGGCAAGGAGAGCCATATGAGCACAATGGCTGCCATGATGGTGATTGAAAACCCCACCGAAATGATGTTGAACTGGGGCGATGCACGGGACAGCAAGCCCAAGGCAATGTTGACCGACAGGATGCATGCCATCACCGGCAGGCTGAGTTGCATGGCAATCTGAAACAGCAACAGGCCGCTTTGCGCAATTTTCAGGGGATTCAAAAAACTGAAATCGGTTGAAATGGGCACCACCCGAAAACTGTGCAGAATGCCGTCGATGGCCATGAGGTGGCCGTTGATGCTTAAAAAAACCAGCGTGGCCATGATGTTGAAAAATGCGCCAATCATGGGCGATGCGGTGTTTTTTTGCGGGTCGATGAACATGGCAAATGCAAGGCCCATTTGCAAGCCAATAAAGTCACCGGCCACCTCCATGGCTGCAAACACAATGCGCATGAAAAACCCCAGTGATGCACCCACCAACACCTGTTGAGCCACCAAGGCCAGCAGTGGGTCGTCCGGGTTGAACCGGGTTGCCGGAGAACCCGCCACCAGGTAGGCAACAAATGCTGCCAGGCCGATGCGGATTCGTCGGCTGATGGAGCGTGCATCAAACAGCGGTGCCGTGGCCAACAAAGCGCCCACGCGAATGAAGGGCAGCATCCATTGCAGCATCCACTGGTTGATCCAGGCGGTGTCAATGTCGAACATGTTCAGCCGATCAGGCCGGGAATGGACTGAATGAGTCGCCGGGAATAGTCCACCAGGGCACTCAGCATCCAGGGGCCCAAGGCCAGCAGGCAAAAGAAGATTGCAAGCACCTTGGGAATGAATGACAGGGTCATCTCATTGATCTGGGTGGCGGCCTGAATGATGGACACCAGCAAACCCACCACCAGCGCAACGATCAGCATGGGCCCGGCCACCAGCAACATGGTCCACAGGGCGTCTTGTCCAAGATTCAATACAACTTGTGCATTCATGGCGATTCAATGGGCTTGGGTCATGCCATTGTCACCGCGCACGGCCCCCACCGGCCAAATGAAATGCGATCAAATGGCCCGATTTTTCCGCAGAATCAGCCTGTTGGCTTTGTTAAATTGGGATTGTCCAAACTCGGCCAATTTCCCATGTACGGCGCCAAAGCTTACAAATCGGTTGATTTAAACACCGCCGTTATTTCGGCCTCTCCGCATGCACTCATCACCATGTTGATGGACGAGGCCATCAAGCGCATGCGCCTGGCAAAAATACACATGGAAGAACGCCATTATGCAGACAAGGGCAAATGCATTGGCAAGGCCATCCAGATTGTGCAGGATGGTTTGATGGCCGCACTCAACATGGAGGCGGGTGGCGAGATTGCCCTGCGCCTCAAAGGCCTCTACGAATACATCACCCAGCAGCTTGTGCTGGCATCGGCCAGAAATGATGAAGCCCTTCTTCAGTTGTGCATCGATCTGCTTGTGGAGATTCGGGCCGGCTGGGTCGAGATTGCCCAGGAGGGTTGAATGAGCAAGTTCAGGACCGAGCCCGACACCAGCCCCGCCGTTGAATTGTATGCGGCAATTGCTGAAATGTCGGCCAGGCTCCTGAAGAATGCCCAGCAAGGTTTGTGGGAGCAGTTTGCCGAGGGTGAGGTGGAGCTGGCCCGTTTGGTGCAGGTGCTCAACAGCATGCCCGAAGATCCCCAGGCCTTGTCGGAAGCCGATGTGTTGCTGCGCACGGTGTATTTGCGCCAGATCATGGATGACAACAACAAAACCCATGTGCTGGTGCTGGAGCGCACACAAATGCTGGAGCGTGCGCTCACCCTTCAAAGCAACAATGACAAGCTGGAGCGCGGCTACGGCGGAGGCCTGAATGAAGGCTGAGGGTTTTCCAAGCCCGCAGATTCAGCAGCGCACTCAAACACTCTTTGCCAATTCAATTGGCCCGGTGCAGGGCGCCATGTCGGCGCGCATGGGCGATGAGTTTCAGCAGCAACGCTTGCAGGGCCGGGCGCTGAGCGGGCAGTTCATGGGCTACGACCCCAATGGGCTGGCCAGGCTCAAAGTGGGCAATGTGATTGTTCGCCTTCTGCTGGAGGTGGGCACCAAACCCCCGCCAATTGGTGCCAGCCTGGTGGTGAACATCACGGGTCGCCAACCCACCTTGAAGTACAGCCCCTTGCACACCGCCGAAGATGGCGAGCAAGAGGTGTGGCACGAAGTGAGCCGCGATGGCGCATTGCTTGGCAAGGTGAGCCAAACCTTCAATCCGCGCGAAGGGGTGCGCCTGGAGTTGATGGCCACGCAATTGGGTTTGTTGAGCCGTGTGGGTGCGGGTGTGTCGGAGCATGCTGCCCTGGGTTTTGATGTGCAGCGCCTCCACCCCTTGCTCGATGCATTGGGCATGCAAACGCCAGACGCCGATTCCTTTCAGAACAAAGTCAGTGTGCTGGCCAGCCTGCTGCGCCAGGCCGTTGAGCACAGTGGGCTGTTTTATGAATCCCATGTGAAGCGCTGGCGGGCTGGCCAATACCCGTTGGAAGCCTTGCGGGAAGAGCCGCAGTTTGATTGGGAGCCACAGGCCGCCCTGCGCGCCAATTTTGAAGGTTTGCAGGCAGAGCAAACCAAGTCTGCGCTCATGGCCAATCTTCAACTGAACTTGCTGCACAGCCACAAGTTTGCTGTGGTGTTGCCCGGCTTGCAGGGTGAAGCGGTTCACCTTGAAATTGAACTTGAAAAGCGAAGGGATGGGGAGGGGCGGGAGCAAGGCGATGCCGATGGGCCACACTTTGAATACGCCCACTTCCGCCTGCGTGTGGTGCTGCCGGTGTTGGGGCGTGTGCATGCACATTTCCAGATGGCGGCCACCAGCAGCCTCTTGCTGCTGACCATGGAGCCCCACGCCGCCCAAGGCTTGAATAACGAGATCGCAAAGCTCTCTGCGCGTTTGCACGGTGCGCGGGTGCAGCTCAAAACGTTCAGCGGTGAAAACCCGTAAAAACCCCCGGTTTCTTCCCGCCCAAGACTTGGTGAAGTCCACACAATGGTTTCATCCTCCCGGAGTCTTTGCTTGCCATGTCAGAATTACAAACCGTGAATGCTCAAACCGCAGCCCTGAGTCCTTCGCCTGCCATGGCGGGCGGCCCCGAGGCACGCCAGGCCGGTGCAGGCAGGGCCTGGTCGGCTGACGAGGTGTTCAAGGGGCTCAAGGGGCTGGACCCCCAAAAGCGCCTGGTCTTGTTGATTGCACTGCCCTTGCTGCTGGGGCTGATTGTGGCGGCCACCCTGTGGAGCACTCGCCCGGAGTACAAGGTGTTGTTCAGCAGTGTGAACGAAACCGATGGCGGTGCCATCATCAATTCGCTCAAGCAAATGGGTGTGCCCTACCAATACAGCGAGGGCGGCGGGGCCATCCTCGTGCCCTCGGACAAAGTCTACGAAACCCGCTTGCAACTGGCCAGCCAAGGGCTGCCCAAGGGCAGTGTGGTGGGCTTTGAATTGTTTGAATCCCAAAAGATGGGTGTGACCCAGTTTCAGGAGCAGGTGAACTTTCAGCGCGGTTTGGAAGGCGAGTTGATCCGCTCCATCCAATCGCTTGATGCGGTTCAGTCGGCACGCGTGCACCTGGCCCTGCCCAAGAACAGCGTGTTTCTGCGTGAGCAGCAGCGCCCCACCGCCTCCATTGTGGTGAACCTGGTGCGCGGCCGCTACCTGAGCCGCGAACAGGTGGACGGCATTGTGCACTTGGTGGCATCGAGCGTGCCACAACTCAGCCCGCGCGATGTGAGTGTGGTGGACCAAACCGGCGCATTGCTCACCCAGAATGCCAATCCCAACGACCCCGCCACCCTCACCGCCGATCAAATGCTGAAGGTGCAGAAAATAGAAGACACCTTGAACCGCCGCGTGATGGACCTGTTGATTCCAATTGTGGGCGAGGGCAATGTGCGGGCCAGCGTGACTGCGAAGGTGAATTTTCAGGAAGTGGAGCGCTCGGCCGAGACCTACAAGCCCAACAACGACAGTGGCAACGCAAGCATCCGCAGCCAGCAGCAGGCAGAAAACCGCGAGGGTGCCAACGCCAACCCCAGTGGTGTGCCAGGCATGATCTCCAACTCTCCCGGAGAAACCGAGGCCCGCATTGGGGCGCCTCCCAATGCCAACAACCCGGCCAATGCTGCACAGGCGGGTGGTTTGCAGAGCAAGGAATCCCTGGTGAATTATGAGGTGGACCGTGAAAT
>DASUEC010000199.1:0-2673 GCA_036275255.1 Limnobacter sp.
AAACGAGGACATGCGTCATCGGGGTGTAAAAAAGCCCCGGAGATGCTGTGTCGGCTTAAGCTTCCTGGGCTTCCAGCCAGCGCTGGGCATCCAGCGCCGCCATGCAACCCGTGCCCGCGCTGGTGATGGCCTGGCGGTACACGTGGTCTTGCACATCGCCGGCAGCAAACACGCCGTCAACGCTGGTCATGGTGGCCAAACCGTTCAAACCACTGCGTGTCACAATGTAGCCGCCTTTCATTTCAAGCTGACCTTCAAAAATTTCGGTGTTGGGCCGGTGGCCAATCGCAATGAACACGCCTTGCAAAGCCAAATCCTGTGTTTCACCGGTCTTGGTGGATTTGATACGAGCACCTGTCACGCCCATCTCGTTGCCCAGCACTTCATCGAGGGTGTGATCGGTTTTCAGTTCAATCTTGCCCTCTTTGACTTTTTCCATCATTTTGTCGATCAGAATGGCCTCGGCCTTGAACTTGTCGCGTCGGTGAATCACTGTGACCTTTTTGGCGATGTTGGACAGGTAAAGTGCCTCCTCCACGGCGGTGTTGCCACCTCCCACCACACACACTTCTTGATTGCGGTAAAAAAAACCATCGCAGGTGGCGCATGCCGACACGCCTTTGCCCATGAATGCCTCTTCAGAGGGAAGGCCCAGGTACATCGCGCTGGCTCCTGTGGCGAGAATCAGCGCATCACAGGTGTAAGTGCCCGAATCGCCTGTCAACGTGAAGGGGCGGTTCTTGAAATCGACTGTGTGGATGTGATCAAAGATAATCTGTGTGTTGAATCGCTCCGCATGGGCCAAAAAGCGTTGCATCAAGTCGGGGCCCTGCACACCGTCAGCGTCGGCGGGCCAGTTGTCCACATCGGTTGTTGTCATGAGTTGCCCACCTTGGGCCAAACCAGTGATAAGCACCGGATTCAGGTTGGCGCGGGCCGCATACACGGCGGCGGTGTAACCGGCGGGGCCGGAGCCCAAAATAAGTACTTTGGCATGGCGGGATGGCTTAGAACTGCTCATGGAATCCTCTTTTGTGCTTCACAATGTGGGTGGTTCGAGATATTTGCCCCGAACTTTGTCAGAATACAGGCTTCAATTATATGCTGCATCGCGGCTTAGTCTTATTACAGTGAATTCAAGGACCACACAAAATACCGGCACCCTGCGCGTAAGCAAGCTCCTGCTTGAGGTACGCTGGTTGGGCATGCTTGTGCTCTCCATTTATCTCTTCTTGATTTTGGTGTCCTACAGCCCGCAGGATGACAGTTGGTCCCATGCTTCCGGCAGCGACATCGTCAGCAATTTTGGTGGGACCATCGGTGCCCATTTGTCCGATTTTTTGTTTTTTCTGGCTGGGTACTCTGCTTACGCATTGCTTGGCCTGTCATTTTTTCTATTGTGGCGCGCCCGAAAAATGGTCGACGCCATTGAGCTGCCCGGTTTTGACGAGCCAGTGCCCAAATGGCTGCCTTGGGTGCGTCCGGTGGGCTTTTTGGTCCTTTGGGTGGGGCTCATGGGGCTGGAGTCCTTGTCTATTTTTCGTGGCGATGCACTGCCAGCGGGCGCCGGCGGCATTGTGGGGCAAAGCATTGCCAAAGCGTTTCAGCACATGCTGGGCTTGTCGGGCGCAGTCATGCTCTTGCTGCTGTGCACAGCCGCTGGTTTAAGTGGATTGTTGGGGCTGAGCTGGGCGGTCATGGCTGAGCGGGTCGGGGCGTTGCTGGAAAACCTTTTTTATTGGGTACAAAACAGCATTGGTGCTTATTTTGATCGCCAGGCAGGCAAGAAGGTGGCCCAGGAGCGCGTTGAAAAAGTAGAGCAAAAGCGCGAAAAGCTTGAGGATCACAAACCCATCCGCATTGAGCCGGTGGCGGTGCCTGTTGAACCCTCCGTGCAAGCCATCAAGGAAAAGCAGCAGCCTTTGTTTGCAGACCTGACCGAAACGGAACTGCCCCCCCTGAGTTTGCTGGACGATGCCCCGGCCGCCATTGAGACTGTGTCTGCAGACACGCTTGAGTACACATCCAGGTTGATTGAAAAGAAGCTGGGCGATTTTGGAGTACAGGTGCAAGTGATGGCAGCCCAACCTGGCCCGGTGATCACCCGCTTTGAAGTGGAGCCTGCACCGGGAGTTAAAGGGGCGCAGGTGGTGAATCTGGCCAAAGACCTGGCACGCGCCCTCAGTTTGGTTTCCATTCGCGTGGTCGAAACCATCTACGGCAAAAACCTGATGGGCCTTGAATTGCCCAACCCACGTCGCCAGGTGGTTAAACTCACCGAGATTTTGGGGTCCCAGGTGTACAGCGGCTCCAAGTCGGTGCTCACCATGGCGCTGGGCAAAGACATCGCCGGCAAGCCCGTGGTGGCCGACCTTGCCAAAATGCCGCATTTGTTGGTGGCAGGCACCACAGGCTCGGGCAAATCCGTTGGGATCAACGCAATGATCCTCTCGCTGCTCTACAAGAGCAATCCTGAAGAAGTGCGCCTCATTCTTATTGATCCAAAAATGCTGGAGATGAGCGTGTATGAAGGCATTCCACATTTGCTGTGTCCCGTGGTGACCGACATGCGTCAGGCTGCGAACGCATTGAACTGGGCTGTGGCCGAGATGGAAAAGCGTTACCGCCTCATGAGCAAAATGGGCGTACGCAACCTTGCGGGTTACAACGCCA
>DASUEC010000200.1:0-2218 GCA_036275255.1 Limnobacter sp.
ATGGAACTTCCAAGACAAGCTCTGGCAAATCAACTCCATCAGCCGGGTGACGCAATTCAACCAGCGCGGTTTGCAGGCGCGCACCAACTTCGACATCAATCGCAAGCTGGATGAAACACGTTACCTGCGTTTCCAGACTTATGCCGAATTTGATGAACGCCGCGATTCCACGGTGTTTTCACAAACTGCAGAAATCAATGAGGTGCTTGATTCACGCACAGCCATGCGTTACGCCGTGATCGCGGTGGGTGACGACCGCGGCGCCGAGGCCATCAAGGATTACATTCTTCAGGTCTTCTATCGTCGGGATGTTCACAAAAACATTGTGTTTGTGGATGTGATTCCCGAAGTGCATTTCCCAACCTTGCCCGGTCAAGATCCCTACGTGGCGCTCACCTTTCGGGTGGAGGCATTTTTCAGGGGCAATTTCAGCCGGGGACTTTAAACAGCACCGGCGGCGGTGCCTGCATGAACTGGTTTTCTACCCAAAGTTGTCACCCTGGTGTGAACTAGTGTGAATTAACCCGCGACTGTCACCCAAATGCGTTAATTTACTTACGTAACAGTCGTTAACCAGATCATGAAGCCGCTCATCCAACCATCCCGCCCTTTTCTGGCAAAGAAGCCAGATCTTTTGCTTGCGTTCGTGCTGGTCTGTGTGTGCGTACTTGTTTCTGCCCTCGCCATTTCGCGTTTGCATGAAAGCAACCGCCAAAGCCTGCAACGGCTCTTCGATGGCAATTTTGAGCGTATTGCTGATGGTGTTCATGAACGCGTCAGCCTTTATGAGTATGGCTTGCTGGGCGCGCGTGGAAGTTATGTGTCCAATGCAGTGCTGCCGTACACGCTGAGCACCTACAGACGCTATGCTGCGAGCCGCAACATTGACAAAGAGTTTCCCGGTGCCCGTGGCTTTGGACTTATCTTCAATGTGGCGGCCGAGGACGTGAGTCGCTTTGAGCAAGACATGTCCGAAGAATACGGTGAACAAAAACTGGTCAAAAATTTGAATGACCCGCGGGGCACGTATTTTGTGATTCGTTACATCGAACCCTACGCAAGGAACGTGCAAGCGGTTGGATTGAACATCGCCTCGGAGCCCAGCCGCCTCAAGGCTGCAATCGAGTCGGTTAAAACCGGCAAGGCCACAATTACAGCGCCCATCACAGTTGTTCAGGCCACCGATCAGGTGTCCGCAGCGTTTTTGCTTCTTCTACCCATTCAGCGTCATCATCTTCGCAGCGACACGCCAGCACCGCAGTTCGGTGACCTTGGCCAAACCCTGGGTTGGTCTTACGCCGTGCTGGTGTTTGGCGAGATTGTCAAAAACCTCGATTTCGAGGCCAGTCAACTCGCAGTCCGGATTTCGGATGTAACCGATCCAGCCGCACCTGTTTTTTTCAGTTCTGGCCAATGGCAAACAGAGGGTGCCGAGTTCGCTGGCAGCAAGCGCCTGGCGGTGTTTGGCCGCACCTGGCAAATGGATGCCCAGTTGTTGCCGGGCGCCACAGCCCACGCCCCTTATGATTTGTCGCTTGCAATCCTGATGGCTGCCCTGTTTTCCGGCCTGGTGGTGGCTTTGAGCCTTTACATCTGGCGGGCCAAGCGACGGGCGTTCAATGAGCGACTGTATGAGTTGGCCTTGGCGCAGGGCATCATTGAAGGCTCCCCGATCGGCCAGCTTCTGGTGGATGCCCAAGGAAAAATTGCAAAAATTAACCGCCGAGTGACAGAGCTGTTTGGTTATCAGGTGGATGAATTGATTGGTCAGGCGATTGAACGCCTGGTGCCTGCCAGGCATGCCGTCAAACACATGGGGTATCGAAAATCCTACGATGGGCAGAAGCGCCAGATGGCTCAGGGGCGTCTTGTGACAGGCCTGCACCGCGCAGGCCATGAGTTTCCTGTGGAGGTCTCGCTCACCAGGCTTGAAGTGGGGCAGCAAGGCTATGTGTTGGTGAGTGTGTTGGATGTCTCCGAGCGAACACGATTCCTCAACCAGTTGCAACAGAGTGAAAGCAAGTGGCGGGAGCTTGCCAACTGTTTGCCCCAGTTGACCTGGACAATGAATGAAGAAATGCGAATTGATTTTTTGAATGAGCGCTGGGGCAGTCTGCCAAAAGAGTCTGGTATACGCCACATGGAGGAACATTTTTATTCCGCCATTGTTCCCGAAGACTTGACCATGGTGCGGTCTGCTGTGGCCAAGGCTTCTGTC
>DASUEC010000201.1:0-6732 GCA_036275255.1 Limnobacter sp.
CCTGTTGCGCCGCGCCATGGGCAAGAAAAAGCCTGAAGAAATGGCCAAGCAGCGGGAAATCTTTACCACGGGCGCCACCGAGCGCGGTGTGGACCCCGCCTTGGCCAAGCAGCTTTTCGATTTGATGGAAAAGTTTGCTGAGTATGGGTTCAACAAGTCACATTCAGCGGCTTACGCCTTGGTGGCATACCACACGGCATGGCTGAAGGCGCATTACCCTGCCGAGTTCATGGCGGCGTCCATGAGCTCCGACATGGACGACACCGACAAGGTGAAGGTGTTTGTGGAAGACGCGTTGGCCATGTGCCAGGTGCCAGGCAAAAAGCCCGGCACCATGCTCACGATGTTGGGGCCCGATGTAAACGCTTCCAACTACCGCTTTGCGGCAGTGCGCCAACCAGACGAACCCCGCGCCAGTTCCATCCGCTATGGCCTGGGGGCAATCAAAGGCACAGGCCAGGCGGCATGTGAGGCCATCGTGGCTGAGCGTCAGGCCAATGGTCCTTTTGCTGATCTGTACGATTTTGTGCGCCGGGTGGACAGCAAACAAATCAATCGCCGTGTCATGGAAGCGCTTATTCGCGCCGGTGCCTTTGATTCACTCAACCCTGACCGTGCCAAACTGCTGGCAAGCGCAGGCCAAGCCATGGAATGGGCGGCACAACAGGCCGCCACCGCCTCGCAGGTGAGTTTGTTTGGCGATGATTTGGGCGGCAACGCACCCCCGCATCTGGTGGATGTGCCTGCCTGGAGCGAGCGGGAAAAACTCCAACATGAAAAAACAGCCTTGGGCTATTACTTCAGCGGCCACTTGTTCAAAGCCGACGAAGCCCGCGTGCGGGAGTTCATCAAACTCAAGCTCAAAGATCTCGCCCCCAGCCGCGAACCAGTCTGGATGGCTGGGGTAATCGCCGGTTTGCGCACCATGATGACCAAGCGCGGCAAAATGGCGGTTGTTCTGCTGGACGACGCAAGCGCCCAAATTGAACTCTCTATTTTTAACGAGCAGTTTGAAGCCAATCGCAACCTGCTCAAAGAAGACGCATTGCTGGTGGTGCAGGGGCGCGTGTCAGAGGACAGCTACACGGGCGGCCTGCGCGTGTCGGTGGACAACCTCCACTCCCTGGGCAGTGCCCGTGCGAATTTTGTGAGTCGTTTGCGCCTGAGCATGAATGGCCAAAGCGACGCCCAGCGCTTGAAGTCCATCCTGGAGCCCTTCCGCGACCCGGAGCGGGGGTGTCTGGTTGAAATCGACTACCACAATGGTGAGGCGGCCTGTGTGGCGCAATTGGGCACCGATTGGAGGGTGCGTGCTGAAGAAGACCTGCTGTTGGAGATGCAAGCCTGGCTGGGCCAGGGCAAGGCACGCTGGGTGTTTGGCTGAAAGCGTGTAAACTGCCAGCAACCTGTCCACGTTCAAGCGGAATGCATAATCCCCAAGACTACTCGTCCTCGGCCCTGTACAAGCGGCTGCTGGCATACAGCCTTCGTTACTGGCCCCTCTTTGTCACTTCCCTGGTGGCCTTGGTGTTCGCAGCGGCCACAGAGCCCTTGTTTGCAAGCCTCATGAAGCCGCTCATTGATGAAAACTTCTCTGCCGAGCGCACAGAGTTCGCCAAGTGGCTGCCCGCCATTATTTTGGGTTTGTTTTTGGTGCGCGGCGTGGCCAGTTACATCAACGAATACTGCAGCGCCAAACTGGCTGGCCTGGTGGTGCACGACCTGCGGCAAGAAATGCTCTCCCGAATCCTGCGTTTTCCCAACGCCTATTTTGTGGAGCAGCCCGCAGGCAAAGTCATTTCCACCGTGTCCACCAATGTGGATGCGGTCACAGAGGCAGGGTTTAACATCATCACCGTGCTTATTCGCGATGGCGCCATCGTGATTGGTTTGCTTGCAATCCTCCTGTACACCAATTGGCAACTCACACTCATTTGTTTTGCCATATTGCCGCTCATCGCCGTGGGTGTGTCGATCGCAGGCAGGCGACTTAACCGATTTGCGCACAGCGCCCAAACCTCGCATGCCGATTTGGTTCAGAGCATTTCCGAAGTGATTGGTGCTCAAAAAATCATCAAGATTTATGGCGCCCACAAGGTGGAAACCGATCGCTTCATGAAAAGTGCAGACGAAATTCGCCGCGCCCGCGTCAAGCTGGTGGCCACCAGCGCCGCAAACTCGGCCATCGTGCAGTGGATGTTGGCGGCTGCGGTTGCGGCGGTGGTCTTTTTTGCAGGCCGCATGGCAGGCAACGATGCCATGACCGCTGGCGATTTTGCCTCGTTCATGACCGCCATGATGATGCTGCTTGCACCTGTCAAGCGGCTCACCGGCATCAATCAACAATTGCAAAAGGGCCTGGCGGCGGCAGACAACGTGTTTCGCGTGGTGGACCGACCCATCGAGCAATCCCAGGGCACCCACACCACCGACCGTGCACAGGGTTACATTGAGTTTGTCAATGTGAGCTTGAAATACCCCGGGGCGGAGACGCGAACCCTGAGCAACATCAACCTCTGGGTGAAACCGGGTCAAACCGTCGGCATTGTGGGCGTGTCCGGTGGCGGCAAATCCACCCTCATCAATTTGTTGCCACGTTTCCTCGATCCCAGCGAGGGTGTCGTCAAGCTCGATAGCGTGGACCTTCGCCAATGGGACCTGGAAAGCCTTCGTCGCCAAATTGCCGTGGTAACGCAAGAGAGCCACCTGCTCAACGACTCCGTGCGCAACAACATCGCCTATGGCGAGTTGCGCGGTGCAAGTGACGAGGCCATCCTGGATGCTGCCCGCATGGCCAATGCCCTGCCATTTATTCAGAAGCTGGAGCACGGGCTCGACACCATGCTGGGCGACAACGGCTTGCGGCTGTCGGGTGGCCAGCGCCAGCGAATCTCGATTGCACGTGCCTTCCTTAAAAATGCCCCCATTCTGATTCTGGACGAGGCCACCTCAGCACTGGATTCTGAGGCCGAACGCGAGGTGCAAGAAGACATGGAGCGATTGCGCCATGGGCGAACCACGCTGGTGATTGCTCATCGCCTGAGTACACTCACCTCGGCTGATTTTATTGTGGTGCTGGACCAAGGGCGAATGATTGAGCAAGGCACCCACGCCGAATTGCTGGCCCAGGGTGGCAAATACCACTACCTCTACTCTATACAGACCCAGACCGTGGCTGGCATGCAGTAACCTCGTTTGCCAACCGATCCACCGCGGCAAGCACCACCTGCTCAGGAATGGCAGCCAACAGGCGAGTTGGGTCATCGGTGTTGATGCTGTCCGGGTGGGGCAAAGGGCCGTGGTCCCCGGCATAAATCACAGTGGCCTGCTCGCTCCAGGGGCGCCATTCATTCACCCACGAGGGGCCAAACAGTGCCACCTGCGGCACATCCAGCGCCGCAGCCATGTGCATGGGGGCAGAGTCCACACCCACATAAAATGCACAGCGCTTCAGCAGTGCGGCCAGCAGGGGCAAACTCATTTTGCCGCCCAGGTTCACCAACTGGCCAGGATCAGTCGTTGCAATGTCTGGTGAAGCCGGCAACACATGCCCGCGAGCCAATTGCTCAATCTCGCGCGTCATGCGCACTTCAACATCATCCGGGCTGCAGGTGAGCACCACATGCAAACCCCGCTTGAGGAGATGGGCCACCACGCTGGCAAATTTTGTATCTTCCCAGCACTTGAAGGGCCAACGGGCGGCCGGATGGATCAAAACAAAAGGGCCTTGCAGGCCATGTTCAAGCAACAAGGCATCGGCTTTGGCCAGATTGTCGGCTGAGGGCAGCAGGGTGGGCAGGCCTTTCACCGCACGTGGATCAATCCCGAACGCCTTCAGGCAAAGCAGGTTCAGCTCCACTGCATGCAATTGCCCACGTTGGGGTGGCACAATCCGACGGTTGAAACACGCCTGCCAGGCAGCCTGTCGGCGTTTGGCGTATTGCATCTGAACCCGCACAGGCGCCTTCGAAAACCCGGTGATGAGCGCACCCACCCATTGGTCGGTGAGGTGTACCACCGCGTCGTAGCGGGTTCGACGCACTTGCATGAGCAAACCCAGTTCGGCTTTCAAGCGCGCAAAGCCTTTCAGCTTGCGGTCGATGCAAAGCACCTGGCGCAGGTGTGGGTTGTTTTGCAACAGCGGGGTGGTTTCTTTGTAAATCAACGCGTCCACTTGGGCGCCAGGCAAATGCTCCACCAGCGCACGGTACAAGGCCGTGGTCAACAGCACGTCGCCATGGTGGCGCAACTTGATCACCAGGATTTTTTGCACAGGCAGCATTCCACCAGGATTTAGAATCTTTATACAGATCGCCGCGCCTGGCGCGGCTTAAACTGCCCATTAATATAGAGGCCCGCAATGCTCCAGTTGGTACACATCCGCAAATGACGGCGATTTTTTTCTCGGAAAGTTCTAAAAACATGGGTGGTCAGGAGTTGCAACTCCTGCAGCAGGCCGTGGGCATGAAGGCGCAGGGCTACACCCCCCATGTGCTATGCCGCCCGGGCAGCCGCATCGCTGAAGAGGCCGCAAAACGAGGACTGCATGTGGAATACCTTGGGTTTCGCAACGCCATCCACCCGCCCAGTGTATTGAGCCTGTCCAACCTGTTGCGCAAACACAAGCCTGTGGCGGTGGTCTGCCACAGCGGGCACGACGCCAACCTGTGCGCCATCACCGTGCATGCCCTGCATCGTTTGGGCCTGTTGTCGCCTCGGCCACGCCTCATTCGCATGCGCACCTACCAGCCCGGCCCGGCCAAGGCCTTTACCTACAACCAATTGTTTGACCAAACCTTCACCCCCAGCCAAGCGCTCAAAGATCAGTTGCTTCAAAACAGCGCTGTGCTCCCCTCCAGAATTGGCGTGTTGTACCCCGCAATCGACTTTGAGGCCATCGCCCAAGCAGCCGGGCAAGCCTTGCCCAAAGAGTTGGAAGACAGGCTCAACAATTTGCAGCAACGCCCTGTGATCGCGCATGCTGCCATGTTCAGGGTGGAAAAAGGCCACAGCTTCATGCTGCAGGTGGTTAAAAAACTGTTGCCCCAGTTCCCCGGGCTGCTTTACGTGGCGGCTGGTGAAGGGGACACCCTGGAGAACATTCGCACGGAAGCCACCCGGCTCGGGATTGGCAAGCACATATGCCTGCCGGGCATGCTCAGCCCGGTGGCCCCTTTGCTGGCCCGCGCCGATGTGGTGGTGATGCCCTCCAGCTATGAACCCTTGGGGATGAGCCAGATTGAAGCCCTTGGCCTGGAAGTGCCCGTGGTGGTGAGCAATGTGGGGGGGCTGCCCGAAACCGTGCAGCACGGCCAAACCGGCTGGTTGTGCCCAGCCCCACACCACCCCAACGCCGTCGATGAATGGGTGCATGCACTCATCGAGGTGTTGTCCAACCCCATCGCCGCCAAGGAGCGAGCTAGGCAGGGGCGTTTGGTCGTGCAGCGCCAGTTTGGCCACCACCACAATCTGGAGGTGTTGGCCGGCCAATTGAATCATCCGCGCATTGCGCCATGAATCGCAGCGCTGGCCCGGTGTGCTTCAAGCCGCCGCAAGACATCTTGGCCCATGCCGCCAAAACTTTGGGCGCTTGCAAGCGTGCTGCACTCTTGGTGCCCCCGGGCATCGAGCAGGCCCTGGCCGCCCGACGCTTGTTGCTCGCCCTGCATGCACAGCACCCTGGGGTGGAATGGGCGGTGTTGGGGCCCCGCAGCAGCCTCTTCGTGTTCGAAATGGACCCTGCCGTGGCAGCCTACATCCCGGTGCAAGCCCTGGAGCCCCGCAGGCCAGCCCAATTCCGTTTGGCGCACTGGTGGCAGGGCAGGCAGCATGTCCGCAAACTGGCCCAATTGCCCATGGACGCCTGGTTGGGCTGCCAGGCAACTGCATCGGTGTACCCCCGGGCCCAAGTCGCCATGCCCCCGGTTTATCGTCGCCTCTTTGCCGCGCTGGGCAGCCAGCAAGCAAACAAACCCCAGTGGTGGTGTGCGGCCCAAATCGATGAATACGCCACCCTGCCGGGGTGGGGGCCTTTGCAGTTGGGCCCCAACGCCCTGGCCCGGGCAACCCGGCTGTTTCAGAGCATGCCACCCAATGTGCCCAAGGTGGTGGTGGTGCTGGGCGAGGCCAGTGAACCGCTTGGCAACCTTCGTGCCCGCGCTGACCAGGTGCAGGGCCTTCCTGGTCTGGAGGGCGGAGCATGGGTATGGCTGGTGCTGGCAGAGGGAGCAGCCATGCGCCACCGCCGGATGGCCAGCCAACATCCTGAATGGGAGTTTGCAAGCCTGGCCGATTGTTTGGGGGTGCTGGTTTACGCGGATCGGGTGATGTGCCATGTGCCGCAGATCACCCGTTTGCTGAGCGACATTGGGCGCGCAGACCGTCTGATGTTGGATAAAACGCACACCTGAACCCGTTGGCCGGGCCTGCAGACCGGGCCTGTTGGGAACCCTCAAGCCGTCCTGTAAGCGTTTGAGATTCCAGTGCTTCTTGAGTGTGGGGCTGTGCTTGCTGCGATGCAGCACGATTCTGGTGGCTCGGCAAGGGCCATTTTTGCTGTTGCACGTCAGCGACAAAAAGCCGCTTTTTTCAATTCTGACCCCACGATTTGGTTGGTCGCTCCAAGGCTCCCCGTGTACATTGTCTCTCGTGCCGGCCGAAAGGACGGCAAATATTCAACCAACACTAATAAGGGTGAAATATGAACAAGAAGCTAGTAGCTGCTGCACTGGG
>DASUEC010000202.1:0-4105 GCA_036275255.1 Limnobacter sp.
CGCCGCCATCGGGGGCCTGCTGGTGCTGTTCATCACCAACCCGGCCGATGAAGTCAATTACTTTCCGCTGATTCCGCCCCTGTGCGTGCTCGCCGCCATCGGAATTTCAACCATGCGACGTGGGCTCGTCAGCCTGATCGACTGGTTCGCAGTGATCTGGTTTACCTTTGCTGCCGTGTTGGTGTGGCTGGGGTGGACCGCAGCCACCTTTGGCTTTCCAGCCAAAATAGCTGCCAATTTCGAAAAGCTCTCACCCGGTTATGTTCCCGAACTCATTGGGCTTGAACTGGCGGTGGCCTTGGTGGCCAGCTACGCCTGGTTCAGGTTGATTGTGTGGCGCACTTCATCGCTGTCCAAAGCCCTGTGGCGGCCCATGGTGCTGTCCAGTGGCGGGGTGGTACTCATCTGGTTGCTGATGATGACCCTGTGGATTCCCAGAATCGATTATGCAAAAAGCTTCCGGCCACTGGGCGAGGCCATCACCGAGCGGGTGATAGAACACCCCAACGCAGGGCTCGCCAACTTTTGCACCACCGACTACAACCTCGGGTTTGCTCAAAGAGCGACGCTGCAATACCACGCCAAAGTCAACTTTGTGCACAAGGCGCCACGCACAGAAGCCAAAGGCTGCACATTCCTGCTGCTGCAGGACGACCTGCGCTTGGATCTGCGCACCAAAGACGATTTTGAAGCACAGGCCGGTGATCGCTGGACACTGATCTGGAGTGGCAACCGCAACTCAGACCGCCATGAGTTTTTTTACCTGTATGCCCGCACCGGGCAGTAGCTGCTGAAGGTGTTGCATGGCCAATAGCGCTGTGGTGTTGTTTGCCCAGCAGAGCCCTCGCAGGGCTTTGTTGAATCAGGCCCTGCCCATTTTGTTGGGCCAACTGGCGGTGATGGGAAACGGCCTGGTGGACACCCTGATGGCAGGTCAGGCCGGGCCCGATGTGCTCGCGGCCATGGCAGTGGGTTCATCCATATACATCAGCCTGTATGTCGGGCTGATGGGCGTCATCATCGGGCTCACGCCCATTTGTTCAGCCCACTTTGGTGCGGGCGATTATCGAAAAGTGGGGGAAGACGCCGTTCAAGGCGTTTGGCTTGCACTCGCCATGAGCGCAATCGGCATGGCCATTCTTGTCAACCCGGGTTTCATTTTCGAGTTGACCAACACCCCGGCACACATCGCGGCCGATACCCACGGTTACCTGCTGGGGATTGCCTGGGGACTCCCCGCCGCTTTGGTGTTCAGGGTTTTTTATGCGATGAATCAGTCCATCTCTCGCCCGCAGATTGTGGTGGCGCTCCAGGTGCTCATGCTGGTTTTGAAAATCCCTTTGAACATCTGGTTCATGCATGGTGGTTGGGGCTTGCCTGCCTTGGGAGCGGCTGGCTTTGGCTGGGCCACTGCAGTCACCATGTGGCTGGTGCTGGGCACGTCGGCTTGCATATGGTTGTTTGATCGCCACTATGACGAATTCAAAACCATCGGCAGCCTCAAACCCGACTGGAGACGGCTCGGGCAAATTCTCAGGCTGGGCCTGCCCATTGGTGGCTCTTACCTGATCGAGGTGAGCTCATTCACGGTGATTGCACTGCTGGTGTCGCGCTTCGACGTGTACCAATTGGGCGGGCACCAAATTGTTTCCAACATGGCGGCCATGGCCTACATGGTGTGTTTGTCGCTTGGCAATGCAACCACCGTGCTGGCCTCGCAACAATTGGGCGCTGGCCATGCGCGGCACGCCAGCGTCATTGTTAAACGCGGGCTCGAAACGGCCCTGGTGATCGCCTTGTGTGTGTGCCTGGGTTTGTACCTGTTTGACCGTGAGCTGATTTCGTTTTACACCCGCGATGTTCACACCATCGAGGTGGCGCTTGGCTTGATGCCTTGGGTGATTGCCTACCATTTGATTGATGCAATTCAAACCCTGTGCTCGTTTTCGCTTCGGGCCTACCGTGTGTCGGCGCGCCCCATGTTGATTTATCTGGTCAGCCTGTGGGGTGTGGGGATTGGCGGGGGGATGTGGCTGGGCGTGTGGCAAAGCAACCCCTTGAAAGCACAGGGCTTCTGGATCGCCAGTGCCGGGGGTCTGCTGCTGGCCGGGCTGTGTTTGGGATTGCTTCTGGTGCGCACAATGCGGCAACACAACGCCCCGCACATCAAGCCTCAGAACCCTCCGGACCTGCCTTCGCCTCTGGCGCCACAATGAAGTGCTCACGGTAAAAGCGCAGTTCGTCAATTGACTCGTGAATGTCGGCCAAGGCGGTGTGCTTGGTTTTTTTCACAAACTTGCGGGCCGTGGTGGGGTTCCAGCGCTTGCACAATTCCTTCAGGGTGCTCACATCCAGATTGCGGTAGTGGAAATAGGCTTCCAGCCTGGGCATGTACTTGGCCATGAAGCGCCGGTCCTGGCAGATGCTGTTGCCACACATGGGGCTTTTGCCGGGGCCAATGTAGCGGGCCAAAAAACCGATCAACAATTCCTCGGCCTGTGCTTCATCAATCGTCGATTCTTTGACTCGCGCAGTGAGGCCGCTCTTGCCATGGGTGCTGGTGTTCCAGGCGTCCATGCCTGCCAGAATTTCGTCGCTTTGGTGAATGGCCAGCACAGGGCCCTCTTCCAGCACATTCAATTCACTGTCGGTAACCACCACAGCCACTTCAATGATTTTGTCGTTGAACGGGTCCAGCCCGGTCATTTCCATGTCGACCCAAACCAGCCGGTTGTCGTCGCGCGGGATGTTGTTTTCGTGGGAGGTGGCAGTGGCTTGGGCTTGTGACATAATTTGCTGGGCATTCAAAACGTTGAATCATTGTTGGCTTTGATTGTCTCACAGCCAGTGTGTTCAACCCGGATGCAGAATGCGCCTCGAGGGTGCTCATTTGGAACAGTCATTCAATCTGTCAGGCAAATATGGTGTTCACAGAAGTCTTTGTTGCAGTGGTGTTGATCAGCGTGGCCTTGCGGCTCTATCTGGCCAGCCGTCAAATCCGGAACATTGCCATCCACCGCAGTGCTGTACCGGCCGAGTTTGCAGGCCAAATCCAATTGGCCGACCACCAAAAGGCTGCGGACTACTCCATCACAAAAACCCGGCTGGGCATGCTCAACCTGCTGCTGGAGGCAGCCATTCTGATGGGCTTTACGCTCTTGGGTGGCCTTGAATGGATACAAAGCCACACATCCACCTGGGCGGAAGGCATTGTGGCCGGTCTGCTGTTGATTGCGGTGGTCGGGGTGTTGAGCAGCCTGCTGGACCTGCCTTTGTCGTACTACAAGCAGTTTGTGATTGAAGAGAAGTTCGGTTTTAACCGAATGACGCGCGGACTTTTTGTGGCCGACTGGGCCAAGGGCATGCTGCTGGGTGCGGCCATCGGTGGGCCCTTGGTGTTTGCCGTGCTGTA
The DNA here is from genome assembly GCA_036275255.1 of Limnobacter sp. Lineage (GTDB taxonomy): Bacteria > Pseudomonadota > Gammaproteobacteria > Burkholderiales > Burkholderiaceae_B > Limnobacter. Next base: position 3,413 of record DASUEC010000202.1, read on the forward strand.
TGTGATGCGTGAGACGGGTGCGCTTTGGTGGATGCTGGCATGGGCACTTTGGTTTGGCTTTAGCCTGTTGCTGATGTGGCTGTTCCCCACTGTCATTGCGCCTTTGTTCAACAAATTCACCCCCCTGACAGAGGGCGCCACACGGGAGCGCATCCTGAATTTGCTGCAGCGCTGCGGTTTTGATTCCGACGGCTTGTTTGTGATGGACGGCAGCCGCCGCTCAGCCCACGGCAATGCCTACTTCAGTGGCATGGGCAAGGCCAAGCGGATTGTGTTTTTCGACACACTCCTGGCTCGGCTGGACGACGATCAAATTGAAGCCGTGCTCGCCCACGAGTTGGGGCATTTCAAAAAGAAGCACATCGTCAAACACCTCGTTTTTTCAGGGGTCGGCAGTTTTGTGCTGTTTGCCGTGCTTGGCATGCTGGCCAATGCGCCCTGGTTTTATGCCGGGCTGGGCGTAAGCCCCGATCTGGTCAATGGCCCACATGCCATGGCTTTGTTGCTGTTCATGATGGTGTTGCCTTATTTCACCTTCCCGTTGCGTCCAGTGATGTCTTTCCTCAGCCGCAAACACGAATTTGAAGCCGATGCTTATGCCGCGCAACAAAGCTCTGCCAAACATTTGGTGAGTGCCCTGGTGAAGCTTTACCAGGACAATGCCTCCACCCTGACGCCTGATCCGCTGCATTC
>DASUEC010000203.1:0-14264 GCA_036275255.1 Limnobacter sp.
ACGTACTCCGGTTGGCAGCATGGGCAAATACTGGGATGAAGAAGCCGCGATGCCTGAAGGCATGAACGTGGACGACTTGTTGAACTAAGACAAGTAGAACAGCAAATCAGCGGTTGGCCAGGCACCTCTAGCCACATGCCAACCACCGCTTGAACCACTATTGGGAGACTTTCAATGACCTTCAAATTCAAAGCCATTTCTGCCACTTTGGGATTGGCCCTCATGGCATCTGCAAGCCCAGCTTTTGCCAAGCAAAAAGTGTGCGTATTCGATATTCTTGGCGCGGGTGGCGATGTGTTCAACCTGAGCAAAGACTACGTGCTGGCTGCCAAAGGCTTTGGCGCGAACCTGGAGCTTGAGGCATTCACAGACGAAAAAATCGCATCTGAAAATTTCAAGACAGGCCAGTGCGACATGCTGGTGGCCACGTCTTTCCGCACCCGCGCCTACAATTCCATCGCTGGCTCAATCGATGCGTTGGGCGCTGCCTCCGTGGTGAAAGATGGCAAGGTGGACATGGAGCTGAGCTATGAGGTGGTTAAGCGGACCATTCAACTGTTTGCAACCGACAAGGCCAATGACCTGATGACACAGGGCAACTTCCAGGTTGCAGGTATTTTCCCGTTTGGCGCTGCATACCTGTATGTGAAGAGTCGCGACATCAACTCGGTCGAAAAGCTGGCGGGCAAAAAGATTGCTTCCTTTGACTATGACTCGGCCCAGAAGCAGATGATCTCCAAGGTGGGTGCCTCCCCGGTATCCGCTGACATTTCCAACTTTGGTGCCAAGTTCAACAACGGCTCTGTGGACATCATCGCAGCGCCAGCAGCGGCGTACAAGCCACTTGAACTTTACAAGGGCTTGGGCGACAAGGGCGCCATTGTTCGCTTCCCTGTTGCGTTGTTGACCTATCAAGTGGTTGTCAACAAATCCAAGTTCCCGGATGGTTTTGCACAAAAGTCCCGTGACTACTGGGCCAAAAAGTACTCGGCTGGCATGCAAATCATCAAGAATGCCGAGAAAGGCATTCCTGCTGGTGCATGGATGGACATTCCGGCTGCTGACGCCGTGAAGTACACCATTTTGTTGCGTGAGTCTCGCATGGACCTGGCCAAGTCTGGTTCTTACGATCCCAAGGCGCTGAACATCATGAAACAGATTCGTTGCGGTGTTAACCGTGCCGATTCTGAGTGCGCAACCAAAACAGAACTGTGATTTCTGGTGAATGGCAGGCCCAGGCTTTGCCATTCCCGCCTTGCAGTGAGGGGGCCTGTCTTCTGGCCCCTTTTTATTACCTGTACTAAGATTTATTCGAAATCCAGCGCAACTATTGCGCGCTGAAAAGGATCCATCATGCAGAGTGCCTCCGGTAAAAAATGGGTTGGCCGTTCCCCGTCGGAATGGTTGTCCAGCCTTCCGATCTTCTCCCTGCTATTGCTGACACTGATCATCGGCACCGGTGAAATGGTGCATGGGCAATTGCTGCGTTTGGGTGAGCGCATGTTTGGCGATCCCCAAAACCAGATCCAGTATTTTTTGCTCCGTGCCGATCCGGAGAAGCCAACTTGCGACCCCAATCCAGACATTGATGCCTTGGTGGCCAAGCAGGTGGCCGATGCTGAGAGCGCGCCAAAATCAGATCTGGACCTGCTGTTCGGTGATTCGGCAATCGATCCCAATGAGATCCGGATGTCCCTGGAGGCTGCGCGGGATCAGTGCCAGGACCGCTTTGATTTGTACGAGCGTGTGAGCGGTGCCATTACACCGGAAGTCAAAATGTTCCGGGAAATTGAAACCGGCTTTTTTGGCATTTTCAAGTTTGGTACCGAAAACCGCCCGCTGATTTTGTTGATCATGGTCGCCATTGCAGCGATCACAACGACGCTGAGCTACCACCACATCAGCCTTCGGCCGCCGCGCTACAAAAAGGATTTCCAGGTTTACTCCCTGGCAATGCTCGGTGCCAACCTGTTGATGACCATCTCCAGCGCTTACTATTTGAAGTTGCAATACGACTCTGGCGTGGCTGTCGAGAATCCGCTCATCAGCATCATCGCCATCGCCTTGTTTGCGGGGTTGTCCTACATCAGCTTGCGCGATGTGCTTAAGGTTCCTGCGCATGCAGAGGAGGGGGGCAGCTACGGTCTTGGCCTCTTGAGCATTCCTCTGTATGCATTCATGGCCTTGAATGCTGGCATCAACTTCTTCATGGACGATTACCTGGCAGGCTTGGCCATTTATTTTGGTCAGATCACCGAATTGTCCAGCATCTTCCTGAACCTGGCCCTCTACCTGTGGGCTGGTATGTTGCTCAAACAAACCCGCATGGTGCAGCTGTTCATGGATATTTTGCGGCCATGGAAACTGCCTCCAGAAGTGTTCACCTGGATTGTTTTGCTGGCCGCGGCTGTTCCAACCGCTTACACAGGCGCTTCCGGTGTATTCGTGATTGCTGCTGGCGCGATTGTTTACCGTGAAGTGCTCGCGGCTGGCTCCAGACGCCACTTTGCGCTGGCGGCAGCTGCCATGTCGGGTTCCTTGGGTGTTGTGCTTCGCCCATGTCTGTTGATTGTGGTGATTGCAGCATTGAACAAGGAGGTGACCACCAGCGAGCTCTATGGCTGGGGTTTGTTTGTTTTTATCCTCACTTCAACCCTTTTCATGGTGATCGCGCTCCTCAAGGCAGAGGGGCGTGTAACCGAGCGTGCCAAAGCCAAAGACGCATTGCCCCAATCCTTGCGGGCCTTGGTTCCCGTGTCACCCTACATCCTGATCATGTTGCTGGTTGTGTTCGGTTACGAATACCTGCTGGACACCAAGCTGGATGAATTCACCGCACCCGTGATGCTTCCTGTGATCATGTTGTTTGTGATCATTTTCGACAAGCTGCGTGGTGGCCCCACCAAAGTGGGTGGGGATACGCCAGCCGAGAAAAAGCAAAACCAGGGCCTCGAGTATGCGGTGCGTGCTGCCACCACAGAGACCATTGGCCACATCGGTGCCCTGATCATGCTCATGGCCTTGTCCATCAGCGTGGGTGGCATGATCGAGCGTTCAGGCATCATGGGGCTTGTACCAGCCGACATGGGCAGCATATGGATGGCCTTGACACTGCTGATGATCCTCATGATTTTCATCGGTATGGTGATGGACCCCTTCGGTGCTGTTATTTTGGTGTCGGCCACGGTGGCACCGGTTGCCTACAGCAACGGCATTCACCCGGTTCACTTCTGGATGATCGTGATCACCGCTTTCGAGTTGGGTTACCTGTCACCGCCTGTGGCACTTAACCAGCTGCTTGCAAGGCAGGTTGTTGGTGAGGCGGAGATGGACAAGGCCGCTGAAGAAACCAAGAATCGTCCTTTCTACTATCGCTATGAGCGCTGGTTGTTGCCGGTGTACACCCTGTTCATCGGTTTGTTGATTGTGACCTATGGTGGTCAAACACTCATCAACAACTCCGACAAGTTGCAGCCTGTGAGCCATTTCCTGGGGCTGGATGCACTCCGCCCTGCTGTGCTGGACCAGGTTCCGGCGGCACCGGCTGAGCCTGCTCAGCCCGATGCAGCTGCTGCTGAAGCTGGCTTGCCTGCGGACGGTGCAGACCCCTTGGCGGCAGACCCTGCCGCAGCGCCAGCGGACCCACTGTTGGATGCCACGGCACCGGCTGCTCCTGCAGCACCTGCGGTGCCAGCGCAGCCGGATCCTGCGGTGGTTCAAGGGGAAATTACCGAAATGGTCAGCAACTGGGCGGCCGCCTGGAGCGCCCGCGATGTGGAAGGCTATCTCAGCTTCTATTCCGCATCGTTTGAGTTGCCCGGGCAATTGAGCCGCGATCAGTGGGAAAGCCAGCGCCGTGCCCGCATTGTGAGCAAGAAGAACATCGAAGTGGACACCAACAACCTGAGTATCCAGGTCAGCGGTGACAGTGCCACAGTGGAGTTTGATCAGTCTTACAAGGCAGACAGCTACTCTGACCGGGTCAGAAAAACCCTGAGGCTGATCAAGGAAGGTGGCCGCTGGAAGATCGTGACAGAACAGGCCAGTTGACCAGGCCACTCTGTTGCACAACAAAAAGCCCCTCGCAAATGTGAGGGGCTTTTTTTTGGTCCCCCCGACAGGAATCGAACCTGTATCTAGCGCTTAGGAGGCGCTCGTTCTATCCATTGAACTACGGCGGGTTGGGCGCATTTTACACTGCCCATCTGCTCACAGGGCTCGCTTGTTTGCGCCGTATTCGCAAAAATTCTGGGTGAATTGTTTCCCATGTTTGAAAAAGTCCAAATTTTGCTGGGGGTTAATCAATTTAAATCCTTATAAAACAACTGCTTGTGTTTGTTCTTCTGCTGGCACGCGACCTGCAAATCATGCTCGTACAAACACCACATTTGCGAGGCCATCATGATTGTTCAGCACCAAGACGCCGATCAACTGCAGATCAATATTTCTATAGAGGGCGATTGTGAGCCTTTGTCCGTGGCCCAGCTTAAGGCGCTTGAGCACTTGTTGAAATCCCAGCAAAGTCGATTGACCCACTTCATTCGCAAGCATTTGCGTCGAGAAGACCATGTGGATGACCTGCTTCAGCAAACGCACCTTGCCGCCTTTCGCAACTGGAACAAGTTTCGGGGAGAGTCCAGACCCGAAACCTGGCTGTTTGGCATCGCCCTGAACCTGGTCAAGAACTTCCGTTACCGTGACAACAGCTATCGTTACCAGACCGAGGAGTTTGAAGAGCAATTGGTCGCAATGCCCGCGGATTCCAGCTGCGAGCCCGAAGAGCAGCTCTTGCAGCAAGAACGCATTGAGTGTTTGCGCCAAGCCATCGATCACTTGCCATTGAAAATGCAACATGTGGTCCAGCTTGTTTTGCTCGAAGGACTAACCTACCAAGACGCCGCCACCGAACTGGATTTGCCCATCGGAACGGTGCGTTCCAGGTTGTCCCGCGCGCGCGACATGCTGCGGCTGGAGGTGTCTAACCCCACCCGTGATTAACACGCATCGGTGAGCACAGCAGGCAAAGCCAGATCCAAAATGGTTGGACAGTTTGAATAAAAACCAACACCCTGCAGGACACTTGCCATGCACCAACTCACCCTGTGTATCCGGTCGCCAGAACTCAAAAGCCGCTTGCGCGCGGCGGCCATGCTAATGCAGGCCAGTTTGCAGGAGTTGAGTCTGGCGCGTTTGCTGGAAAAGGGAGCCTCGCCCGGACACTGGGTGTTGCTGGATCATGATCTGGAAGACATTGCGAAGGTTATTCGTGCATATCAGGCGGCCAACCTGAAACCGGAAAACCACATCATTCGGTTTATTGACAAACCGTGGCAAGACTATGTTTATCACGACATTCCGATTTTTGCGTCCATCGTTGTACCAGCAGACCCTTTGGCTGCCATGCAAATTCTGGAGCGCCTCATGCGCACCAAACCCTTGGATTTTTCGGTCGCTGTTGAGGGGCAGCAAGCCTCTGATTCCGATCCGTTCGCGCCAAGGTTTTGTACAAGCCCGCCCATGAAGCTGGCGCTTGCCCACTTGCAAAAGCTCAAATCCTTGCCGGTAGACACAGTGCTGCTGGGGCCAACCGGAGCAGGCAAAGACACCGCAGCACGCTGGTTGCACACGCAATCTGGCTTGCGGGGCGAGTTTGTCCATGTGAATTGTGCCGCTTTGCCCGAGCAACTTTTTGAAGCGGAGTTGTTTGGTGTTGTTGCAGGTGCCTACACTGGTGCACAAAAGAACCGCATGGGCAAACTGGAGCAAGCCAACGAGGGCACGCTTTACCTGGATGAAATTGACAGTTTGTCATTGACCTGCCAAGCCAAGTTACTGACTGCCCTGCAGTATCGTGGCGCGAGTCGACTTGGAGGCAACGATTTTTACAGCGTCAATGTGCGTGTGATTGCGTCGACCAAGCAAGCTTTCACTGACTTGATGGCCAAAGGGCTTTTTCGGGAAGACCTGCATTATCGTCTCAGTGTGACACAGGTGTTGCTGCCCGCCTTGAAAGAGAGGCTGGAGGACATTTTGCCGCTGTATCAGCACTTTTTGCAGGAGGCCTGTGCGCGTTTCAAGCTCTCATTGCCAGCGCTGGCACAAGAGGACTGTGACGAGCTTTTGAGTGCACCCTGGTCCGGCAATGTGCGGGAATTGCAAGCGGTGGCCCAACGCCATGCCATGGGGCTGGAGACTCCCTCGCAGCGCGCAGACAAGGCTTTGGGGATGCACCCAGCCCCGGCATCCTTGCGCCAGCGTCTCATGGCTTTCGAGCGGGCTGTGATTCAACACACCTTGGCGCAATCCAACGGGTGTGCAAAAACGGCAAGCTTGGCCTTGGGCATACCGCTTCATTCCATGTACTACCGGCTCAAACGCCTGGAAACAGAAACCGAATTGAACCTTGATGCGGCAAATGCCACTCAAACAAAAGACGTTTGAGGACATTAATCATGAAAGCGATAAACAACATTGCTGGCCAAAGTCCAGTTGCAGGCCTTGCCAGCGGCTCAAGGGCCTCCACAACACTGTCGGTCTTTCGTTCAAACATGGCCGCAGTCGTGGCGCGTCCACTGCAAATGATGTCAGGCAAGCTTCAACCATCGCCTGCGCGCTCCAAAGAAGCCCAAATCGCTCGCGACACTGCAGCGGTTGGCAATTTCCCGCTTGTGCCATGAACACCTCGACCATTCAGGTCTTGCAAGAGCAAATGCTGCCCGATCTCGGGCGCGCTCGTTTGCATGCGAGTTCTCAAGCGCAACGCACCGTGTATGGCGCAGAGCTTTACCTGAATCCTTATCAAAGCAACTGCCTGTCTCAGTGGCTCACCATGCGCTGGTCGCTGGCTTCGTTGCGTGGCAGCAACCTTGTTCTTGGGGCAGACGCCCAGGTTTTGGTGCAGCTTCCATTGCCGGCTCAAGCAGGTTCACCCACGGGCGCTGATAAAAAGGCAATATGCCAAGCCGAGGAGCAAGCGCGCTCCTTTTTCAAGGCTTGGGGAGAGCAGCTGCAGAAAGAAATGATCGAATACCTTCGTGCACATGCATAGCCTGCAACAGGCTTTGGTGCTACGTCGGTGTTTTCATCCTCAAGTCAAGCTGTTGCGCAGCTGCAGGTAGGTTTGCTTGAAAGCAAAAGCGAAGTTCACAAACTCATTGAAAGCGACTTCTGTGGTGTGTTCTGGCACGCTGTAAACCAAATCCCGCACCACGCGAAGGCAGTTGTCGTGGTCTGAAATTGCCAGGCTGCACGCCGCGGGTATGTCTTCTTGGATATCGCTATAAATCTGCATCGCCTTCTTCAGTTGGGATTCCTGCACCTGCAAGGATTTTCCCAACACACAGAGCCGGGTGCTCAGTCGACATGGCTCTTGTTTGTTGCCATGCAATTCAATGGCAAATTGCTGCTCAAATTCAATCCGGTATCCTGAGGTCTCTGCTGCTGGCTCCAACATATCAGCCGTCAAGCCCAGTGCGCGCAGCACATCTTCAAGGGTGTGGTGGCGTTCAGTGTTTGCGCTCATCAGTCCATGTACAAATCGTAAATTGACTTCAATTGCGATCTCGATCGTGAGATTCTTGACCTGACTGTACCAATCGGAATGCCGAGCGTGTCTGCGGCCTCTTGATAGGACATGCCGTTTTGGACAACCAGCAGCAAGGTGTCTTTCAGGTCGGTTGGCAGCTTCTGGATTGCCGATTCGAGCTTGATGCTGAACTCGTTTTTCATGCAGTGCTGCATTGGGTCGGAGCCTTCCGCTTGCTCGAGCTCCAACTCTTCGTCGGACGTGAAGTGAAACTTGTATTGAGGCGAACGTCGAGCCGTGTTTCGAATGATGTTCAGTGCGATCCCAAAAAGCCACGTGGCTCGTTTGGCATCACCTCGAAAGCTGTCCCAACAGCAGTAAGCCTCAATCAGGGTTTGTTGAAATACATCTTCCACCGCGTTCTCGTCTCTGAAGTGTTTGACGATGAAGTTGCGCAGCCGTTTTTCCTGCTTTGCAACCAACAGCTCAAATTCGGTTCGAGTGGCTTGCTGCTTCTGTGTATTGAAGCGCTGCACCGCGGTGATCTTGAGTGTGGGTACAACAGGTTTCATGGCGAGCCTCTCAGCTTGAAACGGCAATGGATTCATGGGGCGGACTCAGCTTGGGTGTGTGAACAGCTCAGGGTAACAACCTAACTGGAAACTCCAAAAAGGTGTCATCACCCCGAGGTATGTTCGGTTACGTTGCCGTACCCCGCACCGCCTGATCTACCTTGGCTGTGTGTGTTGATGCCGCAGCAGATGGTTCCGTGTGGCAAGGGATACCATGGCATTTGTTGGTATCATCAAACCCATTCACACACACAAAGACGTGCGCCATGAGCAACCAGTATCAAGAGTCCTCCATCCGTGTCCTGAAAGGCCTGGAGCCGGTCAAGCAGCGCCCTGGCATGTACACCCGCACGGATTGCCCGCTACACATCATTCAGGAGGTGATTGACAATGCTGCCGATGAAGCCTTGGGTGGGTTTGGCAGCAAGATTACAGTCACTTTGCACACAGACGGAAGTGTGTCAGTTCAGGATGAAGGGCGGGGCATTCCCATTGGGCTTCACCCCGAAGAGAAGGTTCCGGTGATCGAACTCGTGTTTACACGTTTGCACGCCGGTGGCAAGTTCAACAAGGCCGATGGGGGGGCGTATCGCTTCTCTGGGGGGCTGCACGGCGTGGGTGTGTCGGTCACCAACGCATTGGCCACCCGGCTGGAAGTGACCGCAGTGCGCGACAAGCAAGTGGGCACCATGGCGTTTTCTGGCGGTGATGTGGTGGAAAAGCTGAAGGTGAGGCCACAAACCGGTGCAGACCCCAAGAAGGGCACCACCGTGCGTGTGTGGCCAGATCCAAAATATTTTGATTCGCCCCAACTGCCCCTGGCGGAAATGGACCGCTTGCTGCGCAGCAAGGCTGTGTTGCTCAAAGGCGTTGAAGTGGTGTTGATCACCGAGAAAACCGGTGAAGCCAAACGTTGGAAATTTGACGATGGGTTGAGCGGATTTCTGAAGGAGGAGTTGTTGGACAGGGAGTTGGTTGCCCCCATGTTCAGTGGTGACTTGAGTGTGGATGTGTTGCGCGATGAAGGCTTTGCCGAAGGCGAGGGTGCAGCTTGGGCGCTGGCCTTTGTGGCCGAAGGTGCGCCAGTTCGTGAGAGCTATGTCAACCTCATACCCACACCGGCTGGCGGCACCCACGAGTCGGGCTTGCGTGAAGCGGTGTTCCAGGCAATCAAACTGTTTTGTGAGCTGCACTCACTCATGCCCAAAGGCATCAAGTTGATGCCCGATGATATTTTTTCAAAGGCCAATTTTGTATTGTCAGCCAAAGTGTTGGACCCCCAGTTTCAAGGCCAAATCAAAGAACGCCTGAACAGTCGGGATGCGGTGCGTTTGGTGTCCTCCCTGGTGCGCCCAGCGTTTGAGTTGTGGCTCAACCAGCACATTGAAGATGGCAAAAAGATCGCTGAGTTGGCCATCAAGCAGGCCCAGGCACGTTCACGTGCAGCCCAGAAGGTCGAAAAGAAAAAGAGCTCCTCGGTGGCCATTTTGCCGGGCAAGCTCACCGATTGCGAAAGCACCGACATTGCCTTGAATGAGGTGTTTTTGGTGGAAGGGGATTCGGCTGGTGGCTCTGCCAAAATGGGGCGGGACAAAGAGTTTCAGGCGGTGCTCCCTTTGCGAGGCAAGGTGCTCAACGCTTGGGAAACTGACAAAGACCGCCTGTTTGCCAATCAGGAAATTCACGACATCTCGGTGGCCATCGGTGTGGACCCCCACGGCCCGGCAGACACGCCTGACCTTTCCGGTTTGCGCTACGGAAAAATCTGTATTTTGTCGGACGCCGATGTGGATGGCTCACACATCCAGGTGCTGTTGCTCACCCTGTTTTACAAACATTTTCCTGCCCTGATACGCAATCGCAATGTGTTTGTGGCACGCCCCCCCTTGTTCAGGGTGGACGTGCCTGCGATGGGTAAAAAGCCTGCGCGCAAATTGTATTGTCTAGACGACGCAGAGCTGTTTGCTGTTCAGGACAAATTGGCCAAGGAAGGGGTGAAAGACACCAGCATCAAGATTTCCCGGTTCAAAGGCTTGGGTGAAATGAATGCCGAGCAGCTTTGGGAAACCACCCTGAACCCGGACACCCGCCGCCTGTTGCCAGTCACTTTGGGGGCGCTGGACCTGGACCAGACCAACGCCATGATGCACATGTTGATGGGCCGAAGCGAGAGCGGTGCGCGCCGCACCTGGCTGGAGGAAAAGGGCAACCTGGTGGAAGTGGATATTTAATCGGATTGGGTGCAAGCCGGGTTTTAGCGAAAATCGCGCGAACCTGCCTTGAGCTCGGCCAGCAGGTGGGTGTAGTCCACCAGCCTGCGTGCCACCAAATTGCACACCTCACCCTCGCGTTGCCAAATGCCAAACACCCCCATGATTTGCGCAGTGCGCAGCACCTGACGTTGCTGTTCTGCCAGGCTGTTCCACACAATCACATTGACATGGCCTGTTTCATCTTCCAGGTTTAAAAACACGGTGCCACGCGCTGTGGCCGGGCGCTGGCGATGGGTCACCAACCCGCAGGCGCGCGCCAGGCGACCATTGGGGAAACTTTTGAGCACTTCCACTGCTTGAATCTTGAACCGTGCCAGTTGTGGTCGAATGAAGCGCACTGGATGATGCTCGATGCTGGCACCAACGCTGCGGAAGTCGGCCAGCATGTCATCGAGCGCGCTGGGGGCAGGCAAGGCAATTGGGCTTTCTTCGTGGCGCGTGTGTTGAAGCAGGTCTTTGTCCTGCACCACCCCCGCACTTTGCCAGGCCGCTTGCCGACGGTGCCCGCTGATGCTTTTCAGTGCGTCGGCATCGGCCAAGGCCTGCAAGTCTTTGCGGTTGAGTTGTGCGCGTTTTGCAAGGTCTTCCAGGCTTTTGAACTCGCCATCAAGCCGGCTTTCCACCACCCGAATGGCGCCTTGCCTGCTCAACCCCTGAACATGCTGCAAACCCAGGCGTACAGGCAGCAGATTGTGGCTTGCCTGCGCGGGTGTCGGCATGCTGGCGTGCTGCACAGCGGTGTGCAATTCATGAAACCCGGTGGGGTCAGGCTGCAAACTGCACTGCACCTGGCTGTGCGCAACATCCACAGGCAGCACCTTGACTCCATGCGCTTGCGCATCCTGGATCAATTGGGAAGGGGCGTAAAAGCCCATGGGTTGGGCATTGAGCAAACCGCATAGAAAGGCATCCGGGTGGTGGCATTTCAACCAGGCAGAGGCATAGACCAGCAAGGCAAAACTGGCGGCGTGGCTTTCTGGAAAACCATATTCACCGAATCCTTCAATTTGGCGGAAAATGCGCTCTGCAAAAGCGGGCTCATAGCCCCTGGTCACCATGCCATGCACCACCCGTTCATAAAACTGGTGCAGGTTGCCTTTGCGTTTCCAGGCCGCCATGCCACGGCGCAACTGGTCGGCTTCACCCGGTGTAAAACCTGCGGCCAGTATGGCGATCTGCATGACCTGTTCCTGAAAAATCGGCACGCCCAGGGTTCGGCCCAGTGCGGTTTTCAGGGCATCCGACGGGTAGCTCACAGCGTTCGGGTTTTCGCGCGCTTTCAAGTAAGGGTGAACCATGCCCCCCTGAATGGGGCCGGGGCGCACAATCGCGACCTGCACCACCAGGTCATAATATTTTTTTGGTTTTAGGCGCGGCAGCATGCCCATTTGGGCGCGGCTTTCAATCTGAAAAACACCGATGGTGTCGGCCTTGCAAATCATCTCGTAAGTGTTGGGGTCTTCCGAAGGGATGTCTTGCAGGCGTGTGGGTGCACCAGGTTTGTGTTTGAGGGCATCCAGGCTGAGGCGAAGGGCGCTCAGCATGCCCAGGGCCAGCACATCCACCTTCAAAAGTCCCATGGCGTCCAGGTCGTCTTTGTCCCACTGGATCACGCTGCGTTCTGGCATGGCGGCATTTTCAACGGGCGCCAATTCGTCCAGGCTGTCGCGTGCAATCACAAAACCGCCAGTGTGTTGCGACAAGTGCCTGGGAAACCCCAACAACTGGTCGGCCATGTGCAGGCATAGCCGCACCGGGGCATGGGATGGGTCAATGCCCGCGCTGCGCAAGTGTTCCAGGTTGAGTTGGCGGGCGTACATGCCATCCTGTGATTTGGCGATGGCATCCACCAGCTCGGCTGGCAAGCCCAGGGCTTTGCCTGCATCGCGCAGCGCCGAACGTGGTCGATAAACCACCACGCTCGCGGCCAGGGCAGCGCGATGGCGTCCGTATTTGCGGTAAATGTACTGAATCACTTCTTCGCGGCGGCTGTGTTCAAAATCCACATCAATATCGGGTGGCTCGTTGCGCTCCCGGCTGATGAAACGCTCAAAGAGATTTTCGAGTTTGTCAGGCCCCACCTCGGTGATGCCCAGGCAGTAACAGACCACCGAGTTGGCGGCAGACCCACGCCCCTGGCACAAAATGCCTTGCGCGCGCGCAAATTTGACCAGGTCGTACACAGTTAAAAAATAGGCTTCATATTGAAGTTCGCCAATCAAGGCCAGTTCGTACTCAACCTTTTCCAGCACATGGTGTGGCAAGCCTTGCGGGTAACGGTTCAAGCCTTCGCCATGAACCAGCGCCGTGAGGTGCTGCAGTGGGCTCAAGTGGGGTGGGCATATTTCGCGGGGGTATTGGTATTGCAACTCGCGCATGGAGAAAGTGCACTGCCCAGCCAGCAGAAGGGTGTTGTCCAGCAGCTTGGGTGGATACTGGGCCACCAGTTCGCCCCAGGTTTGCAAACGGTGCTGCGCATTGGGCAGCAGGTGCGGGCGTGCCTCGGAAAGCGTGCAGTTGTGGCGTATGGCGGTGATCAGGTCGTGTAAAGGTTTTCGTTCAGCCGCATGCATCACCGCCATGTTGCTGGCCACCACAGGCACCCCGTGTAATTGTGCAAGCGTTTGTACATGGGCCAGCCAGCTGTGCTGAAAACCTTGCAAGCCCGCATGGCAAGCCACAGCCATGCGACCGGTAAACCGTTTGGCGCACCAGCCCAAAAAAGCAGGAAACTGCGCATGGGTGTCTGCCCGCGCTTGCAACACCACCAAAAGACCAGGCGGCAAATCGGCCAGGTCTTTGTGGCTGAAGTGGTAATCCCCTTTGTTGGCGCGCGCCCGGGCTTGGGTAATCAGTCGGCACAGGTGGGTGTAACCGGTTTTGTTTTTTACCAGCAACACGATGGCCTGGCCCGCAAATTCGCTGTGCCTGCCCATCACGAACTGCGCGCCCACCAGCAGATGAATGTTGCATTCAGTGGCCCTTTGATGTGCACGCACAATGCCGGCCAGTGAGCATTCGTCGGTGATGGCAATCGCTTTGTACCCCAGGCTGGCAGCCTGCTCCACCAGTTCTTCTGGATGGGAAGCGCTTTTCAGGAAACTGAAATTGCTCTGGCAAATCAGCTCAGCAAAGCCGCTCATGCAAACACCCCGTGCAAAAACCACTGGGCCGATTGCTCCAGGTCTCGGTAAATCCACACTTGCCGCGCATGCTGGTCTATTGCCCAGTAGTAATCCCGCATGCAGGGTTGTTGGTCCCACCAGCCAAATTCGATGCGTTCAGGGCCACTGAGCAGTTGCAGTGCTTGCCCTGGTGTCCAGCTGGGTGGAGGGCCATGCAGGAGGCGGGGCCGTTGAAGCAGCCACAGCGGGCGAGGCGTGCTGGCGGACAGTGTGCCTGGTGCACCCAGTTCAGGCGTTTGCCGATGACTGTTGCTATGCCGCTTGGCTGTCTGGGGTGTGTGATGAAGAACAATGCTGTGCTCAGGCCGGGGATCCGGCTGTACCCCGGGATAGAGCACCGCCTGGGAGCCCAGCCTGGCTCGCAGGGTGTCACATGTTTTTTGCCAGTTGCGTTGAGTGTCTTCGGGATGGGCAAACAATTGTCCGTGCACGCTGGGCAAGTCTTCAAGTTGCGTGCACACCAAACGGATGCTGTGTACATCGTCGGCCAATTGCAAATGCCCCAGTTGATGATGCAACAGGGTTTTCCATCGTGTTGCATGTGTTTGTGGGGCCGCACTGCGCAAAACAAGGTGCTCCGTGTGATGTGGCATGCAAAAAAACACCTGGAGCTCCCGGCTTGCAAGCTGGTGTGTTTTCAGCCAGCTTTCCAATGCCAGCAGCAGGGTGAGCGCATGTTTTTCAAGCAAAGCCTGTTGATTGCTGTGGA
>DASUEC010000204.1:0-6574 GCA_036275255.1 Limnobacter sp.
CGCTGTGAAAGGGTTCAAAGACGGCATGAAAGAAGGCTCCGCCGAGGCCGATCCCAACGCAGCCAAGATTGCTGACAGCGGCGCGAAAAAAGACACCATCGACGTGGAAGCCAAAGAGAAATCCTCCAGCTAATTCATCCTCCAACCGGCAGTTTGCATGTTCGACATCGCGTTTTCTGAGCTATTGATTATCGGCGTGGTTGCCTTGCTGGTGATCGGGCCTGAAAAATTGCCCAAGGTGGCCCGCACCGTGGGGCATTTGCTGGGCAAAGCGCAGCGTTACGTGAGCGACGTGAAATCCGAGATCAACCGGGAGATGGAGATTGAGGAGCTGCGCAAACTGCAGGCCGAGATGCAAACCACGGCCCGCAAGGTTGAAAGCGATGTGCAAACCACCTTGCGCGACACCGAGTTGGATTTGAACCAATCGGTGAAAGCCATCGAGGATGACATTGCAGAGCTTGACAAAGACATCCACAGCACAAGCGCAGGCCCAACCAAGCCGTCTGTGCAGCAAAGCACTGCCCCGGCGATGGCCTCGCCATCACCCCCTGCTCAGGCACCTCAGGAAAACCCGGCAAATTCGCAGGTTTCCCCCAACAAATAAAGTGCATCGGCCATGAGTACTCAAGAAAACTTTGTTAGCCATTTGGTGGAGCTGCGGGACCGCTTGTTGCGCGCCCTCATCGGTTTTTTGATTGTATTCGTGGGCTTGATGGCTTACCCAGGTGCTGGACCCATTTTTGATTTGCTCGCCCAGCCCATTCAAAGTGCTTTGCCCGAAGGCACCAAAATGATTGCCACGGGTGTGATCACCCCATTCATGGTGCCGGTCAAGTTGACTGCCATGGTGGCCTTTGTGATGTCCCTGCCGTTTACGCTTTTCCAGGCTTGGGCCTTTGTTGCGCCGGGTTTGTACCAGCACGAGAAAAAAATGGCCTTGCCCATTATTTTTTCCAGCACCGTGTTGTTCTTGATTGGCATTGCGTTTTGTCACTTCATTGTGTTTGGCAAAGTGTTTGCCTTCATCAATGAATTTGCACCAGCCAGCATCACGCCGGCGCCCGACATTGAAGCCTATCTCAATTTTGTGCTCACCATGTTCATGGCCTTTGGCCTCACCTTTGAGGTGCCCATTGTCGTGGTGGTGCTGGTGTACATGGGCGTGGTCACCGTTGAAAAACTGGTGGAAGCGCGTGGCTACGTGATTGTGGCTGCCTTCGTGATTGCAGCCATTGTGACCCCACCCGATGTGCTGTCGCAGTTGTTTTTGGCCATTCCCATTTGTGTGCTCTACGAAATTGGAATTATTGCCGCCAAGCTGATTGGCAAAAAGCGGCAAGAAATTTTGGAGTAAAGCAGAAAATATTTGGAAATCGGCTGCTGCGAATCAGCGGCTGATTTTGAGCTATTGCTGCGAATCACCGTGGTACTTCCCGTGATTGTTCTGGTAAACAACCTTGTTAGATTTGGGCGGCACTGGGTTATTGGTTTCATGCCTTAGATGGGCCAATTCACTCATTCTAGGCAGAAATACTATCCCTCGCTCAGCCTGGTTTCATACCTATGTTTGACATCCCCGCTGGCCTTTTCTACGCTCGAACTTTATGAGCGATTTGATCAATGAAGAAATATTGGCCAGTTCCCGAGTGGATCCCTACGCACTCTTACAAGCAAAGTCCCAGAAGTTTTGGTTCAAGGCGTTCAAACGGTAGGATACATGCTGGCTGTGATTTATACGCACCACTAGGCTCACCAGTTTTGTCAATAGCAAGTGGTCGTGTACTTGAATCTAGGGATTTTTACCTTGGGACATTTCAAGTAACGATTGATCATGGCGTGTTGGGCGTGGTTCGGTATGGCGAAATTTCACCCGAAGGCATCCCCGGTGTGGGGACTGTGGTGGAGGCTGGTCAGCGCATCGGAAAAATTGGTAATCTGGGTAAGGGGCTCCATCCGATGCTGCATATTGAACATTTTTCGGGAGGTGCTTTGGGCGCCTTGACAAATGTGAACAACCTGCCCTACTTGAGACGAAGCGATCTACAGGACTGTACCAAATTGCTTGATTCTCTCCTGTGCCTGCGAGCGAACATATGCAAGTAAATTTTCACCGCATTGCCACACCGCTATTTGCACTACTCACATTCATGGGCTGCGGCAAATCATCCGAATCGCCTGTTCATTCAATCACGCAGCTTTCCAATATTCACCCCGAATTTTTGTTGCTGGGGAAAAAGATAGATGGTGGTGCCGAACGCTGCGTATATGCGGTGCAAGTCAACAACGCAGAGTTGGCTTGTCAGCAACACACCTGCAATACACAAGCTTTTTATTGGCCGGTGCAGGCTGTTGAAAATGGTCAGCGAGCTTTGTTGGTTAATAACTGCTCGAGTGCTCCGCTATCGAGTGCGGGTCAGCTATTGACCAATAAAGGCCCAACAGGCGACTCGGGTATTTTGATTTTCCAACAGGGCCGCGAGGGCGAGGGCCTGTGGCGCAACCTTGAGCTGCAAAATGGCGACTATGGCCTGCAACTGGCCACAGAAGCGGCGGAGGGGGTATTGACCCTTGAAAATGGCACCTACAGTTGGACTGAGAATCCAGATTAGCGGTGCAGGCAGCACAATGGTTAACCACAAAGGGTGTGTGGGTTGGGTGACATTTTTGTAGCCCATGACACCTTGGAGCAAACCCTGTGCAAGGTGTATGGCATAGGCAGCAACCACCCCATGCTCAATGGCCTGGTGCAGCTTCACCTGCAACTCAACCCCGACATATTTGCAGCCCATCGGCCGCTGCAAAAGAAAGTCATCTACTTGGCCGAGTTGCATGCCAACAGGGATGCTGGCTTAACTTCTGGTCAACAAAACAACCTACTTTCAACACTCCATGCGCAAAAGACGATGCTGTCAGGCAGTAAGCAATCGCTAGAAAATATTGTGCCGCACAGAGCCGTAGAGGCCGAAGCCATGCGCTTTGTGTTGGGTTTTAACGAGGTGGTGGGCCACGTGGGCACCGGCGCGGGCATCGGGGCAAGCACTGTCGGCACTTTGGCAGGCAGGCACCTGCACGCAGACTTGCTTGAGTTCAACCGCTGGGCCAATGGCAAAGCAGGCTGGGTAAAGGCCAACCAAGGCAAAGACCTGCTGCACCACTACGATGCCCGCATGGACGACGTGGTAAAGCGAATACAAACCCGCTTGGGCCCCACAGAGCGCTTTTTATTCAACGGCAAAAATACCAAAGACGCCTTGTTCAATGGCGTGCCCCAAAGTTTGAGGCCCAATCCCATCACCATCAGCGCAGCAGAGCGTATAAAGCAGGTGGCCGGTGCCGCGCGGGTGGGCGGTGCAGCCCTGGTGCTGGTCGATGCGGCACTAACCTGCCAGAAGCTCTCAGCCACGGCCAAAGAACACAAAGTAGAAACGGCCTACAAAGAGATTGGTGGGTTCTTTGGCGGGCTATTGACCGGGGCTGGCGTGGGACTGGCCTTGGTGTCTATGGCCACGCCTGTGGGTTGGGTGGGGGCAATTGTGATTAGTGCGGGCACCGGGTACGGGGGTAAGGCTGTTGGTGAGGCTTTGGGGCTTGCGGCACTTAGAACACGTGGAGATATGCTGCATTTAAAGGACGAACGACTTTTGAATAGATGGTGTAACTGAGCATGGATGCATTGGACGCAGTCATGGAATTTGTACTCGTGTACGGATTTCTGTATTCCATCTACACGGGTCTAGGCGTACCGATCGGGGCCTTTCTACTCGCTTACGCAGTGCCCAAGCACATTGTGACCAAGTACTTCCGGCAGCCACATTTCAACGATGGTGACGACCTGTTGTTTGAGTACTTCCCATTCCGTTATTACCTCACCTTGTGGATTGCACAATTAACCGCATGCGATTGGTTTGCCCGCAGGCGCAAGGCGTACGACCTACGCAAAGACAGCCCAAGGTATTGGCGGGTGTTGGCTTGGATTTATTTTTGGATCATTTTGCTGCCGCCAGTCGTCGCATTTTTTTTGGCAGCGTTGGGCCTGTTTTACTTCGAACTGACAGGTCGTGAGGTGCCGGGGGTGTAGTGATCAGGTTCGGTAATTCAAATGGTTGGCCGAGTGCTTCACCATTGTTTTTAGATGCATGCTGGGGTTGAGCTCATCAAATTTGCCCGGGTTGCTCAAGGCTTCTTCAAAAAATCACCCGGTTTGGGCCGCACGCCAATCTCAATCGTGATCGCGTTTTCTTTGCCCTCACGCAACAGCTTGATGACTTTTTTGTCCCCCGGTGCGTAGCCGGCGATCAGATTCAACATCTGCGTGGTGTCCTGGATTTTCTGCCCGTCTAGGCTCAGCAAAATATCGCCCACCTTCAACCCAGCCTTGTCTGCAGGCCCGTCTTTTACGATGCCTGCAATAATCACGCCGTCGTTTTGTGGTAAGTCAAAGGCGGAGGCCAGTTCTGCAGTGATGTTTTGTTGCTCCACGCCGATGTAACCACGGGTCACGCTGCCGGTGCGCACAATCTGGCTCAGCACGTTTTGCACGGTTTTTGCTGGAATCGCAAAGCCAATGCCCAATGACCCGCCTGTGCGGCTGTAAATGGCCGTGTTGATGCCCAACAGGTTGCCAGCCGTGTCCACCAGTGCACCACCGGAGTTCCCGGGGTTGATGGCGGCGTCGGTCTGTATGAAGTTCTCAAAGGTGTTGATGCCCACATGGTTGCGCCCCAGCGCGCTCACAATGCCCATGGTGACAGTTTGCCCCACGCCAAAGGGATTGCCCATGGCCAGCACCACATCGCCCACCCGCACCGAGCCCTCTTCTGCAAATTGCAGGGTGGGTAGATTGTCCAGCTTGATGCGAAGCACGGCCAGGTCGGTTTCCGGGTCGGTGCCCACCAGTTCGGCGGCGGCTTTGCGCCCGTCGTTCAGGCTGACTTCAATTTGATCTGCAGCCTCCACCACATGCTGGTTGGTCACAATCAAGCCCTCAGCATTCACGATCACGCCAGAGCCCAGGCTTGGTGATGCCTCTTCTTCAGCGCCAAATTGCTCTTCCAGTTCATCACCAAAAAACTTGCGAATTTCGGGGTCTTCAAAGAATGGGTGCTTGGGCAGTGGCGTGAGGTTTTTGGAGGTGTAGATGTTCACCACCGCTGGCATCGCCTTGTCCACCGCCGCCCGGTAACCCACGGCACCTTCAGAAGGCGCGGTGCTGAATGCGGGCTTTTGAAGCCAGGCGGGGGTCCATTCGGGGCGCAACACTTCCGTGATGAAATACAATGCAAGCAGTACTGCCAAGGCCTGCGCAAAAGTCAGCCAGAGTTTTTTCAACATGATGGGAAGTGGGTGTGCCGTTGAATAGTGTCGATCGAAATGTGCTGGAAAGTGAGTTGCGGGATTTGCTGGACCCCGCGCGCATGTCTGATTATTGCCCAAACGGGCTTCAGTTGGAAGGAAAGCCACGGATTGAGCGTCTCATCACTGGCGTGACAGCATCCAAGGCCCTGATTGACCTGGCCATTGAAAAGGAGGCTGACGCCATTCTGGTGCATCATGGCCTGATGTGGAAAGGCGATCCCCAGGTGCTCACCGGGTTTCGCAAAGCGCGTCTGCAGGCCGCGATGGCCCACAACCTGAATGTGTTTGCTTATCACTTGCCGTTGGACAAGCATCCGCAACTGGGCAACAACGCCCAGCTTGGTGCCATGCTCGGTTGGCCCAGCCTGCGTGTGGTGGGCGACAAGGGCCTGGTGCATGTGAGTGAGCTTGAGCGGGCGCTGCCTTTGGGCGATTTGGTGGCCCGTGTGCAAGCCGTGCTGGGTCACCGGGTGCAGGTGGAAGGGGCCGGTGACTTGTCGCGTGCCGTGCGCACAGTGAGCTGGTGCACTGGCGGGGCACCCGGTTATGTGGAGGAGGCCGCGCTGTGCGGCGCCGACCTGTATCTCACCGGGGAGTTGTCTGAACCCGCCGTGCATGTGGCCCGCGAAACCGGTGTGGCACTCTTGGGCGCTGGCCACCATGCCACGGAACGCTGTGGCGTGAAGGCTTTGGGCGAGTGGATCGCCTCGCGGCATGGCATCGCGGTGGAATTTCACGACCTGTTTGTGGCGGTGTGAGGAAGGGCGCTTGCGCAGGCTTGGACATGAGATTGCCTGAAAATCAAGATTTTTACCTGAAAACAGTTTCTAGTTCGTGTGCGGCTGGGTTACAATCTTTGGTTGCATAGATCACTACTTTGGCCAAAGTCCATCAGTACAAAACTTCTTGCGCGTGGTCGCGGGGTTTGGGCGCCGGGCAAGGTGTACTGGATTTTTCTTTCGGGGTTATTTTGATGAGCAATAATCAACCTGTAGACAAAGAGCGTCGCGTGTGGATGATCGCTTGCGGTGCTGCTGGCGGCGTGGCCGCGACGGCAACCGGTGCGGCATTTCTGACCACCCTGGCCCCTTCCGAACGCGCCAAAGCAGCCGGTGCCCCGGTCGAACTCGACATCTCCGGCATGAAACCCGGCGACATGAAAACCGTGGAGTGGCGCGGCAAGCCCGTTTGGGTTGTGCGCCGCGACGAGAAAATG
>DASUEC010000205.1:0-4313 GCA_036275255.1 Limnobacter sp.
GTTCCACGGCGGGCACTTGGAATACCTCGCCGTCGTCGAGTCGCAGCGCAGTCAGTTGGCCTCCCCAAACACATCCGGTGTCCAGGCAGTAGCCCGCGGGGTTGCGCAATTGGTTCAATGTGGACCAGTGACCAAACACAATCGGCCCTTCACCGCTGGTCTTGTTGCGTGGCAATTCAAACCAGGGCTTGAGTTCGGGTGGGGCGTCTGCGGGTTCCAGCTTGAACTTCAGGTCAACTTTGCCGTCTTCACGCAGCATGCGCATGCGTGTGAATACATTCACAATGAAGCGAAGCCTGTCGGCACCCTGCAATGACTCATCCCAGCGGTTGGGCTTGTTGCCGTAGAGCACCGACATGAACGCTGCCCATCCCGGACTGCTCAGAGTCTCTTGTACTTCTGCCGACAGCGCCAATGCCCGCGAGTGACTCCATTGCGGCAACACTCCGGCGTGCACCAGCAAGGCACCGTGTGGCACAGGCAAGGCAATCGCCAGTGGCTGTTGGCGCAGCCAATCGATGAGCAGCTTTGCGTCGTGTGCATTCACAATGTCAGCAATCGTGTCGGAGTCATGCTGCCGGCCAACTCCACACCACAGCGCCAGCAAATGCAAATCGTGGTTGCCCAGCACGGTG
Organism: Limnobacter sp.; assembly: GCA_036275255.1. GTDB lineage: Bacteria > Pseudomonadota > Gammaproteobacteria > Burkholderiales > Burkholderiaceae_B > Limnobacter. The sequence goes on from DASUEC010000205.1 coordinate 636, forward strand.
CGGGCAGCATGGCCCAAGCCGTGTACAAAGCGCAAAGTGTCCAGCGAGCGCGGCCCCCGGTTGACCAGGTCGCCAGCAAACCAGAGGGTGTCACTGCCTGGGGTGAATTCGATCCGTTTCAAGAGTGCCTGAAGGGACTCGTAGCAGCCCTGCACATCGCCAATCGCATAGTGGGCCATGGGTGAAACAATTCCTGACCGTCAAAAGTTGTATTATGCCCGCAGAGCCTCGGATTCAGTGCTGAGGAGCCATGAAGCGCTGTCAATCATTTCTTGTTCAATTTCCCCTTTCAGGTGCATGCATGACCATTTCTCCTTCCATATTCAAAGCCTATGACATACGCGGCATTGTGGACGACACATTGACCGAGGATGCTGCTTATGCGGTGGCGCGCGCCCTGGGTGCCTTGGCCCTGAAACGTGGGAAAGCCGAAGCGGTGGTTGGGCGTGATGGGCGATTGTCAGGGCCCCGCTTGTGCAAGGCCCTGGCCGACGGGTTTCAGGACGCGGGGGTGGATGTGGTGGATGTGGGCATGGTGGCCACACCGCTGGTGTATTTTGCAACCTTCTTGCTGGGCAACGGCACTGGCGTGCAAGTCACCGGAAGCCACAATCCCCCGCAATACAATGGCCTGAAAATGATGGTGGCCGGAGAGACTTTGTACGGGGACACCATCCAGGGACTGCTTCAATGGATTCAGAACGAACGGCCGGTGCGTGGCCCGGCACCCGGTGTAAAGCGGGGAACATACCGGCAACTGGACGTGTGGCCTGACTATTTGAATCAGATCGTCGGTCACATCCGATTGGCGCGCCCCATGAAAATTGCGGTGGATTGTGGCAACGGTGTGGCCGGTGCATTTGCTCGCACACTTTATGAGGCGCTGGGTTGTGAGGTGCAGGAGTTGTTTTGCGAAGTGGACGGCAGTTTTCCAAATCATCACCCAGACCCGGCCCATCCAGAGAATTTGCAAGATTTGATTGCAGCCGTGAAAGGTGGCGATGCTGAACTGGGGCTTGCTTTTGATGGGGACGGCGATCGCTTGGGCGTGGTCACCAAAGACGGCGAAATCATTTATCCCGATCGTCAACTCATCCTGTTTGCACGGGATGTGATTTCACGCAACCCGGGGGCCATGGTCATTTACGATGTAAAGTGCACCCGCCATGTGGCCAATGCCGTGAAGGCTGCTGGTGGCGAGCCCTTGATGTGGAAAACCGGCCATTCGCTGATCAAGGCAAAACTCAAGGAGACTGGTGCACCGCTGGCTGGCGAAATGAGCGGACATGTGTTTTTTAAAGAGCGCTGGTATGGCTTTGACGATGGTTTGTATGCGGGTTGCCGTTTGTTGGAAATTTTGTCCAAGGGCCACAACCCGTCTGCCGAATTGAATGCCTTGCCCAACTCAAGCAGCACACCGGAGTTGCAACTGAAAACTGCCGAAGGCGAGAATTTCACTTTGGTCAGCCAGCTTCAAGCGCTGGGCGAGTTCCCGTCTTCTGAGCGTGTGGTGACCATTGACGGTGTGCGCGCAGAATATGCCGATGGATTTGGTCTGGCTCGGCCTTCCAACACCACGCCGGTGGTGGTGATGCGCTTTGAGGCCGACAACGATGCGGCCCTTGCACGCATTCAGGGCGAGTTCAAGGCCGCCATTTTGAAAGTTGCTCCAACGGTTCAACTGCCGTTTTAACCTCGTGAAGGTTACCGTGAGGTAACTTGTTAGTTTTAGGCAACAAGCCCAAAGCCATCCTAGGTGGTTTTGGGCTTTTTCTTCTAAATTGCGGCAGCGCGCAAACCGTTTGGCCTGAAAGCGAACGCCCGTGCGATTTTCGCCGGAATGGAGGCTTCCTTCTATTTCGATTGCGCTGGATGTAACTCGCCGGTTTCGAGGAAAGCCTCGAAAAATGGACTTGAAAGCCAAAATGGGAGGTAGCAAACTAAGCGCTCACATCCCTCCTCCTTTGCTTCTGAGGTTTGCCCGGTTAATCACACCGGGCATTTTTTTGTCTGGCGGTTTTGCCGTTCGGATTTTGCAAAGCATCCAAGTGGCTTGCTGGGCATCTCAGCCCATTTCGGTTAGCATGGCGCCAGTTGATTCCTTTTGCACCCCCTGTGACCACCTACACCGTCAAAGAGATGTTCTACACCCTCCAGGGCGAGGGAGCCCAGGCAGGTCGGGCCGCGGTATTTTGCCGATTTGCCGGCTGCAATTTGTGGAGTGGCCGGGAGGAAGACCGTGCCACTGCGGTTTGCAAGTTTTGCGACACCGATTTTGTGGGCACGGATGGTTTGGGGGGTGGCAAGTTCAGATCCCCCCAAGAGTTGGCCCATGCGATTGCAGTCACTTTTCACGGTGAGTCGACCAGGCAGACCCCCTATGTGGTGTTCACCGGCGGGGAGCCAACACTTCAGCTCGATGCCCCGCTCATTGACGCGGTGCATGCCTTGGGTTTCGAGATTGCGATTGAAACCAATGGCACTCTGCCTGTGCCTGAGGGCGTGGACTGGATCTGTGTGAGCCCAAAATTCGGCAGCACACTCGTACAAACCCGTGGCGATGAGCTCAAGGTGGTGGTGCCTCAGCTGGGGCAAAACCTGGATGCGCTCGGGCAGCTGGATTTCAAACATTTTTTTGTTCAGGCCATGGACGATGCCAACCCGGTCCGCAAAGCACACAATATGCAGGTGGCCATACAAACATGCTTGAGCAAGCCCCAGTGGCGCTTGAGCGTACAGACTCACAAAGTGATTGGAATGCCATGAAGGTTTTCAAGCAATTTACATTTGATGTGGCCCACCAGCTGCCGGATTGGCCGGGTTTGCACGGCCACAGTTACACGGCAGAGGTGTGGTTTGAAGGGCCCGCAGAAGACGGTTATGTGGTGCCAGAAAGCCTGTTGAGTCAGCAGGTTGAAGCCGTGCGCAAACGATTGGACCACACCTACCTGAATGACTTCATTCCGCTGCCCACCTCGGAGAACATTGCCCGCTGGATTTGGGACCAACTTCGCCCGCAGGGGCCGCTGGTGCTGGTGAAGGTGTTCAGGGGGTCCATTGGGTTTGGTGTGGTGTTTGATCTGGACGATGCGCGGGCCGAAGGGCGCATGGTTTGACCAGGGTGAGGCTGGGCGGCTTTGTTGGCCTCAAGCCGTGCGTGGTTTGGCTGCAAGCCGAGCTTCTTTTGGCCTCAAGCCGAGCAGAGGCTTGTTGCTCGCTGAAAACCTGTTTCTCCCTTGGCTCTGCCTGAAGGAGCCTGAGGCCGCCCCTCGAAAAAGATGTCGGGCTCGGCCCCTGCCAGCAACCTGCGGTTGGCTGGCACCGGCCCTTTGCGGCACGCAAGGGCAGGTTTTCTTGATGCTCGCACCAAGCCATCTGCACCGGCTTGGGCCGAAGCCGCTCCGTGCCTCGCCAAGCACCTGCACCACGCCAAGCACCTGCGCCGCCTCGCTTGCCCAAGAAGCCACCGGGTGCCGGTGCCCCTGCAGCGACACTCAGGACAATCTGCCCGACCGTGCCAAGCATGAACGATGCCCCGCAGGGGCAGAGGCCCAGCCCGACATCTTTTTCGAGGGGGGGCCTCAGTTCAGGTGAGGCTCAGGGAGGGAATCACAGATTGGCCGTCGCCAAGGGGCTTGGCCACGGTGTGCTTCAAGGAGCAAGCGACAAGCTCAAGGA
>DASUEC010000206.1:0-5635 GCA_036275255.1 Limnobacter sp.
GCATCGGCATCGGCATCGGCATCGGCATCGGCATCGGCATCGGCATCGGCATCGGCATCGGCATCGGCATCGGCATCGGCATCCGCATCCGCATCCGCATCCGCATCCGCATCGGCATCCGCATCGGCATCGGCATCGGCATCGGCATCGGCATCCGCATCGGCATCAGCATCAGCATCAGCATCAGCATCAGCATCGGCATCAGCATCAGCATCGGCATCGGCATCCGCATCAGCATCCGCATCTGCGTCAGAATCTGAGTCTGAGTCGGCATCTGCATCTGCATCCGCGTCTGCGTCAGAATCTGAGTCGGCGTCTGCATCTGCGTCAGAATCTGAGTCTGAGTCGGAATCAGCGTCTGCATCTCCGTCTCCTGGCCCAACACCGCCGCCACCGCCAGAGGCCACCAAGGCTGCACCACCCAAGGTGAGCGCACCAATTCCTGGAATACCCAACGCAGTGGCAATGCCAGCGCCAGGACCGATCAGGCCAAATTGTTCACCACCGTCCTCCAACGCAGCCACCGTGATTTGATCGACCAAGGGCTCGGCAGGCATTTCGGCCACGCCGACCACAGCGGCATCATTCTCTTCCAGCGGGAGCTTTACATCTTGCGCACCAGAAAGTTGCACGACTTTCATGCTGCTGGGGTTGGACCCACCCACCGCAATTGGGGGGAGGGCCTGCTCAGAGGCTTTTACCACATCACCCGCCAACAACCAGGAACCCGTGGGCAGATCCACCGCCTGCCCTTCCCGAACAACCTGCATGACTGAAGAACGACCATCGGCCCCAACGGACACCAAACCCACCGAGTTTGCAGGTGGTTGAATTTGCAGGGCATTTACGTCCAGTACGTCTGCGATTGGGGGGGTCAAGTTACTCATCATATACACCAAATAGGTTGGGCGAGCTCAATTGGAGGCTCGATGGATTTGTAGTCACTACTACTACTGCCGATAGGTACAAAACAGATTCAAAAAATATTATTTAATACAACAAATAACAAGATTGAATATATTTTGTAGTGTTTTTTCAGGGGCGCTGCATCAAAAGTATCAATAAAAAATTTCACACATGTGATTTGAAACGAAATGAACAGAAATGGTCGTTAATCTGGCAACGAACATGTCACGATAGGGGCGTTTCAGGTTTCAACCCATTATTGACCGCATACCAGCCCATGAAAATCGAATACATCACCGAAAAGGAACTGTCCGTTTCACGCTTCTCGACCAGCGGCCCGCTGATGGTGATGCCCTACACCAATCGCTCGGAGGCAGAAAAGGCATGCACAAATGCCGCCCGCCGCTCGGGTTTGAAGGAGGGTTTGATTCTTGCCGTGGATGATCAGGCTCGGAAAGGCTTTATTGAAGTGGTCAACACGGCGTTTGCGCGAACAGACAGCCCCTGGTTTGGGTACTTCGCGCAGGATGCCTTTGCAGGCCGGTCGTGGCTTGCCATTGCCACACAAACCCTACAGACCAGCAATGCAAGCCTGATTGCGTTCAACGATGGCAAATGGGCCGGTTTGCTGGCGGCTTTTGGATTGGCACGCAGAAGCTGGGCTGCCGGCAACTATGCAGGCAACTTTTTTCACGCAGGCTACCTTCGCCACTACGCCGACGCCGAACTTACCCTGCTTGCCATGCAGGACAAACAGTACACCTACAACGCCAACAGTGTGTTGGTTGAGGTGGACTGGAAAAAGGACGAAGCCCCAGTGCACCCGCAAGACAAACAACTGTTTAACCAGCGCAAAGCGAATGGCTTTGGCAACCGGGTGGATGATGTAAAACTCTTGTCGCTGTTTTACTGAGTCGCCGTTTCCATCATGATGACGGGGCGGTTCAGGCCGGGGCGCCACCAAACGCCCTGCACCGCTTTGGGCAACACTTGTTGACGTGTGGCTGCGCCATCGGCCTGTGTCACAACCACAAGCGAACGGCTTTTGTCGTAGGTCCACAGGTCGAAGCCTGCAGGCGACTTTATCCAGCCAAGTTGCCAGAAGTACGAAGGCCTTTTTTGATCGCCACTTGCATTCAAAAGCCATTGCCGATCAGAAACAGCGCCGCAGGACAAAGACTCGGCCCAGTTTATTGCCTTGCACTGCGAGCCCAGCGCCTGTTGCCAATCACGCCCCTCCAACTGCACCGACCACACCTTGCCCTGATCCAGGTGAAACAGCACCGCTGCATGCCCTTCGGCCTCTGCACCGGAAAAAATGCCGGTGATGGTGCGCCAACTGATGGCTGGCTTGAGCAGGTTGGTTGACAACAGCAGCACCACTCGACTGCTGGACACATCCGAGTGCTGGAGCTCTGCCAGCCGGTACCCTGCGGGCAGTTTCACCATGCGGGCGGCTTGCCCCAACCTGAACTCCATCAGGGCGCCTTTCTGGTCTAGCAAAAACCCCTCTGTGGTGGGCACAAGCACGCCGCCCTCGGCCACCAGGCGTTGACCAAAATCGACTGTCCAGCGACCGTCCTGCAGCACAGCCTGCGCATACCGGGCCACTTGCGCAGGGTCTTGCACACAACGCTGTTCCAAAAAGTATGTACCAGCCTCATTGAGCACCCCGCCGAACCGCCCGTCTGCCGCAAGCTGACTGCGCAACAACCACGATGCGCCCTCGGTGAGAGGCGTGTTGTCTTTGAGCCAGGTGAAGGGCGAACGGGCCTGAATTGCGGCCAAGCCGCTGCAATCCAGTGCCCGGTCAACGGGTGCAAACGCCACAGATGACGAGGGCTCTTCAGCCGGAGGCTGTGCCGCCTGAGGTGCTGCCTGAGGTGCTGCCTGAGGTGCTGCCTGCGGTGCTGCCTGAGGTGCTGCCTGAGGTGCTGCCTGAGGTGCTTCCTGAGGTGGAGGTGCCTCGGCAGGCGTGGACAGCTTGCGCAGGTACTCCTCCAGATAAGCACGGCGCTGCTCTGCAGTCATGGTGGTTAAATCATCTTGCACCGCTTGAGCCAGTGCAACACTGTGCACCACCGTGGCACCCAGCAACATCAACACTGTGGCCACAACGCATTTAAAACCGGTATTCACCAAGGCAACCCCGCTTCGCAATTGATCAATGCTCCAACTTTTGCATCACCACTTCGATGCCGCATTCTGCCATCGGGAAACGGGTCTGATCTACCCCCTTGCCCAAGAGGCGCGAACGCACGCCGTGGTCCACCAGCGCCACCGACAACACACTCGCTTTTGAGCGGAAGGGCGAGATCAGATCGAGCACATTGATGGACACAGGTGACCAGCTTTGTGCTTTGGCCATGGTGAACGTGTGTTTGTGATCGTTGTTGAAGCGGGAAGGCCACACCCCCTGCTCGTAAAGGTCTTCGTCGGGCACCTGAAAAACCAGATGCCCACCCGGCTTGAGAACGCGCAACCAGTTGCCAAGCGCAACCGCTGGGTCAACCAGGTGTTCCAGACAATGCGAGGAGTACACAAAATCAAATGCGTTGTCGGGTACGTTGGCCAGGTATTGGCCGTCGCCCTGCTCTCGCTCATACACAATCAGATTGCGCACGAGGGGGAAAAACTCCAGATACAGGGCCAGAGAATCGTTGCCGCCCCCGACATCCAGACCATGCCCTTTAAAAAACCGGGTGGCAAAACGTGCATCATGGACCCGGCGCAGCAAGGAAATGGACGTTACACCGGGTACATTGGCACGCAATTGCAGCTTTTTGGGGTTGGGGTCGCTGGGCAGCAAATAGAACCACTCGCGCACAGCGGGCATGAGCGCCTTGGGGATTAAAAGTACATAACCGTCTTCGGCCAGGGAGCGCATCAGCGCGTGGGTGTCTGCGCGGGTTTGCAGCAGCGCCTGCAAGGTTGGAAGGTGCTCAAATGCACTGGCTTTTGGCGGGCAGTTGCCCGCAGAAAACCGCTCATTGAGAAAACACCATGCACGGCTTAAAACCAGCACATCTTCTGCACCCAGTTGGGGCACGAGCGCCTGCATGCCAGCCAACAACTCCACGGCGGTGTTGCCGTCCAGATAAACCACGCGGCGCTTGACGGCCTTGCCTTTGGGCAGCGCATACCCCAAATCTGCGCCGGTGATGGCCGAGGACTTGAAGCCCGCAGCCCCCTGATCCACATCCAGCAAAGACGCCGTGCCGCCGGCCACCACAAACTGGTCAAACCCGCCAGCCTGTTGAACTGCCGCCCAATTGAACCTATTCAATGTGCCCACGCCCAATCCTACAAATCAAAAATGAATGAATAAACATTTAATGCCCGGTGGTTGCCGGGGATACAAGCAAAACCTGCACCTGATTGCCTGCGCGGCTCAACTGAATGCGCTGCACTGGCAAGCGGCAAGCGGACAGCAGCGCAGGATCAAGCGCCATAACGCGATTGGCACAATCCAGGGGCTTGGAGAAATCCAGCAAAACACCCCGGCTTTGCAACTTGGTCACATCGTATTCCCACCAAAGGCTGCGCTCAATGGTCTGGATGATGTGGTCTTCAAAACGCATGCGGATGAGCCGTGCAGGATTGCCCGCCACAATTGCATACGGTGGCACATCTTTGGTTACCACACTGCCTGCCGCCACCACCGCACCGCGCCCAATACACAAGGGCTTGTTGCCTGGCACAATAACCCGTGCCCCTATCCACGCGGAATGATCAATGCGTGTGAGTTGTGGAAAAAAGCCAAAGCGGCTTTGCGGCACAAAATCGGGGGAATGTTCCCGAAAGAAATTCATGTACCCCACTGGGCTGGGGCTCAACCAATCCGTTGGATGGCCTGCCATGCCAAGCAGGCATTCCCTGGCGATCGACACATAATTGCCCACCTGCGCATGCCAAACCACCGAGCCTTCGGAAATGTACGAAAACGCCCCCAGCGCAACCTGGTTCAACTCCAGATGGTGGGCAAGCTCGACGGGTTGGGCCAAAGTGACAGCGCCATACAGTTTGGATGCGACCGAGGCCTGGACCCGGCAGCCGAGCCTGGCCATGGTGGCCTGCAACTGGCCAACATCCACCAGCGTGCGGCTGTCCACCTGCCAGCGCAAGTCGGCCTGCGAATGCATTGTCCCATTCATGTCGAGCGGATTTAAAAAATTGAAATTCAAAAACAGCCTGTGTGAAAGCGCATTGTGCGACAATCCAGCAGCGCCCGTAACACATTGCCCTATACATTTTCAGTACTGAATGGAATCTAACACATCCGTCACCGGGAACACCCGCTCAGCAAGTTTTGAAGAGACTTTGGCGAACTTGCTGCGCAGTGACCGCCTTGCCACCCTCAAAATCCCCGAACTGAATGCTGAAACACGCAATATGTTGTGGTGGTTCCTCATCGGGCGGGTTGAGCTTGCGCGTGGCGTGGTGCCCACGGTGGAGGAGCTGCACATCGCATTCGGCGACATGGCCGGCTGGCCAAGCTTTGAGGGCTTGACCATGAACCGGGCCATGTATTTTTTGTGGCATGCCCGCCCCGAATTGCAAGAGCGTTACAACCTGGAAGACCCCACAGGGTTTTGGGATTACCTGGCCTGGTTTTACAGCGATGGCATGCGGCAGCACTTGCTGGCCGACCATGTGCCAGCCAAGATCCGCTTTGCGCTCAACAAGCGGGTGGATGCATCCATGTGGGACTATGGTGCCCCGGAAGAAG
>DASUEC010000207.1:0-5647 GCA_036275255.1 Limnobacter sp.
CCAGGCTGTACAAATAACCCAGCGTGGGCACGGCAAACATGAGCGCATACAGCGCCCAGTGACCCAACTTGGCCAACAGGATGGTGCGGCGGCCCCAGTGGGCCGGGTAACGAGGTGTTCGCGAATAAAAACGAACCAGCAAACGCAACGCCACCAAAACAAACAGCGTGACGCCCAACCACTTGTGCCAATTAAACAGCTTCAGTTTGAATGGGGTGATGCCCGGAATGTCCACCATGTAAAGACCCACACCAAAGGCGGTCAAAATGCCAATGGCCATGAGCCAATGAAGCAACACCATGGGCAAGCCATAGCGGCGGTTCTCTTGCAGTGCACTGGTCAAAACTCAATCCCTCGGGGTGTTGTGGTCATGTTTTCCACAATATTTATTTGGGCTTGGCGCCTTTTTCAAGATACAATTTACAGTTGTTTTGCCGCTGCGTACACGCCAAGGGGTAAATTGGTTGCACGGCATGGCCGGTTTTCCATCACAAGCGCATTCAGATCAGGACGTCGTATGAGCGATTCAAACGAGCACGAGTTACCCTTCAAAACACCCAAGCAGCTGATTTATGCGATCGTTGCTGCGTTCGTCATCCCTGTGTTGGTCATCATCCTGTTGGCCAAGTATGTGACCAGCAGCGAGAAACCCGCCGCTGGCAGCAACGCGCTCACCGCGGAAGCAATTGCTGAGCGCCTCAAGCCGGTTGGCACCATCGAATACGCAGACCCCAACGCACCCAAGGTGCTTAAAACCGGCGCTGAAGTCTACAAAGCCGCCTGTGCGGCCTGCCACGACGCCGGCGCAGCCGGTTCGCCTAAGTTTGGCGACAACGGCCAGTGGGCCGATCGCATTGGCAAGGGCTTTGACGCACTCTGGAAAAGCGCCGTGAACGGCATTGGAACCATGCCAGCCAAAGGCGGCGTGGCCGACCTGGACGACATCGAAGTGGCCCGCGCCGTGGCGCACATGACCAACGCCTCGGGCGCAAACTTCACAGCACCCGAGCCCAAAGCCGCTGATGCTGCGCCCGCCGATCAGGCGGCAGCACCGGCAGAGGCCACCGCCAAGTGATTGTGCTTGCCGCGCTGGCTTGGTGAGCGCCCCAAAAAAACCCCGCCATGCGGGGTTTTTTTTGGGAGGGCTCAACAATCGTTGACCAGGCAATGCCCCACACCCCGGAATATCACCATCGCATTGTCCACCACATCGGCCACGGGCTGCTTACAGCCATCCAGGGCCCAACGGGCCGCCATGTACAACACCGAGCCCACCAAACCCGAGGCCAGCAAAGTGGAATTAAGCTGCCCGCTGGCTTTGCGCGGGTCACGCTGCTCAATGAGGGGCCGTGCCAGGGTTTCCAGCATCTCCACAAAACTGTAAAGCGTCTTGAGGGAGAGCTCCTCGAGGTGGCGGTTCACCGTCAGCACTTCCACCAGCAGAATTCGAGCGGCCTCTGGGCTCTCTTTGAACTGGGTGAAAAACACCGTCAAGCCCATGCGGGTTGCCTGTTCAAGGTCCTCTGCCTCCACACTGAGCAAGATGCGCTGCAATTTATCCCGCAAGGTGTCGGTGATGTGGAGGTAACAGGCTGTGAAAAGGGCTTCAGCGTTTGCAAAGCTCTCATAAAAGTAGCGCTCAGTCAGCCCGGCCTCCTGGCACAAACCCTTCACCGTGGCACTGTGATAGCCTGTGGAACCAAACACCTTGATGCCCGCCTCAATTAGCTTCAAGCGGCGTTCGGCTGTGCGTTCCTCGTTGCTCACGCCCCGGTAACGCCGCCCTGTGGCTTTGGCAACTTGGTCTGGGGCTTTGGCATTCATATTGGAAGCATTACTCAAAAAATGGGCATTGACAGTATGCAGGGCCGTGATTAAATTGACAACCACGATTGTCAAATACTGAGGCGCGGCCAGCCCGTACTTTAGCATTTCATACCAACACAACGGAGACTTCACACATGAAATCATTCAAGGGCAAAGTGGCCGCCATCACTGGCGCCGCTTCCGGCATGGGCCGCACACTGGCACTTCAACTGGTCAAAGACGGCTGCAGCGTGTCACTCTCTGACGTAGACACCAAAGGCCTGGCCGAAACCGTCAAGCTGTGCAAAGCCGCAGCAGCAGAAGCCAATCAAACCGTGAAAGTGACCAGCCAAATGCTGGACGTCTCCAACCGGGATGCCATGTACGCCTGGGCCGACCAAACCGCCAAAGACCACGGCAAAGTCAACCTTGTTTTCAACAACGCCGGTGTGGCGTACGCCACGCCAATTGAGCACATCGATTACGACAAGTTCGAGTGGATCATGGGCATCAACTTCTGGGGCGTGGTGTACGGCACCAAGGCATTCCTGCCGCACCTCAAAGCATCGGGGGAAGGCCACATCATCAACACCTCCAGCCTCTTTGGCCTGTGCGCCCAGCCCACCCAAAGCACCTACAACGCCACCAAGTTTGCCGTGCGTGGTTTCACCGAGAGCCTGCGCCAGGAGCTGGACATGATGAACTGCGGCGTGTCTGCCACCAGCGTTCACCCCGGCGGCATCAAGACAGCCATTGCCCGTAAGAGCGTGGCCGCGCCAGAGATCGAAGAATTCACTGGCACCGATTCTGAATCAGGCAAACAGTTCTTCGAGAAGTTCTTCATCACCAGCGCAGAAAAGGCGGCCGACATCATCCTGAAAGCCGTGAAGGGCAACAAGCGACGCGTGCTGGTCGGACCAGACGCCGTGGCCATGGACGCCATGGTGCGCACCTTGCCAGAAACCTACCAGGCCATCATCGTGGGTCAAATGAAAAAGATGCGTGCCAAGCAACTGGCCCGCAAGAAACGCAAGGCCGCTGAAAAGGAAGCCCAGAGCGCATGAAAACGCTCCTGCTCGTGGGTGCCACAGGCGTGGTGGGTCAGCAGGTGCTGGCCCAGGCCTTGGCGCACCCCGGCGTTGCGCGGGTGGTTGCACCCACCCGCAGGGCCCTGCAGCCGCATCCCAAATTGCTCAATCCAGTCATCGACTTTGCCCAACTGCCTGAGCAAGCGGATTGGTGGAAGGCCGACGCAGTGGTGTGCACCCTGGGCACCACCATCAAACAGGCCAAAAGCGCTGAGGCATTCCGCGCCGTAGACCTGCACCTGGTTCGTGCCGTGGCCACCCTGGCCTGGCAGGCAGGCACGCCCTGCTTCGTGCTCAACTCATCCACCATGGCCAGCCCAAAAGCCAAGGGCCTGTACCTGCGCACCAAGGGTGAGGCAGAACAGGCGGTAAAGGCCCTGGGATTTCCGAGCCTCACCTTGGCAAGACCCGGCCTGCTGGACGGTCAGCGCGCAGAATTCCGCCTGGCCGAGGAAATCGGCGTGCGCGCCTCCCGACTCTTCAACCCCTTGTTGCCCAAACGTTTGCGCAGCGTCCCGGTGAACAAACTCGCCGAAGTGATGTTGGGGTGTGCCGTGTTAGCTACACCGGGTGAAAACGTTCTGGAATCGGAAAATTTCCACTGATTTCCAACGATTGGAACCCCCCGCCCGCATAGATCATGAAGTTTTGTTAACTATGATGGACGGAGCAGCCGATGACCACCGTCAAGATACTGTTGCTGGATGATTCCACCACCATTTTGAATGTCTGCGCGAAGTTGCTGAAATACCAGAACATGGAGGTGCGAACAGCCACCTCCGCCACCGAGGGCATACGCAACATCGTTGAACATGGTGTGCCCAACCTGGTGGTGACAGACATCAACATGCCCGGCATGAGCGGGCTGGAATTGACCTCACGGCTACGGCAGGTCGCGCCCGGCCTGCCCATCGTCGTCATGACCTCCGGGGCAGACAAAGACATGATACGAACAGCCAAGGAGCTCGGGGTCAATGCGTGGCTGGTCAAGCCATTCACTGCAGAGCAGTTTTTTGAAAAAATCCACGAGGCGCTGGCATCCCACCGACAAACCGCCTGAGCGCCGTCTAACACGCCTCAGCTGTTGACTTTGTTCAACAGTCCTTTCAAGGCACTCAAACGGTCTTTCGGGCTCATTTTGGGTGTGTCATCGGGCAGGTGTTTGTCTTCATCCAGTTGCAATTCCTTGATGAATCGCGACGGGAAACAACTCACCAATTCCCGCGCGCGTTTGCGCTTTTTGCACCACGTGATGTTCAAACTGCGCTGGGCACGGGTCACGCCCACATACATCAATCGGCGCTCCTCCTCCAGGCGCTCATCGGTCAACTCACGCCCGTCGCCCTCGCCAAAGCTAGGCAATATGGCCTCTTCACAGCCAATCAAAAACACATGGGGAAACTCCAGGCCCTTGGCCGCATGCAAGGTGCTCAACTGCACCGCATCAGGCCTCGTGCCGTCGTCCTGCCTGTCGAGCATCGTGATCAACGCCACCTTTTGGGTCAACTCCATCAGATTTTGCCGGTCTTCTTCACCCTTCTCGCCCATCCATTTCACAAAGTCGAGCACGTTTTGCCATTTGGCCTGGGCGCCGCGCTCATCGTGCTGCTCATACAACCATTCCTCGTAGCCAATCGTTTTCAACAGCTCGGTGAGCAAGCCGCCGGCCGGCTCACGCTCGGCCCGGTACTCCAGGTTGTTGATGAAATTGCCAAAAGTGCGAAGCGCCTCCACCATGCTGGCATTCAAGTGGCTTTCAGCCCCGGTTTCAAACAAGGCCTGAAACAGCGACACCCCGCGCGCACCCGCGTACGTGCCCAAGGCCTCCAGGGTTTTTTGACCGATGCCCCGCTTGGGCGTGGTGACGGCCCGGATAAAGGCTGGATCGTCGTCCGAGTTCACCAGCAAACGGAGGTAAGCCAGCACATCTTTGATCTCAGCCCGCTCAAAAAAGCTTTGGCCCCCACTCAAGATGTAAGGAATTTTTTGGCGGCGCAAGGCCTGCTCCAAAATACGCGCCTGAAAATTGCTGCGGTACAAAATGGCGTAGTCGCCGTATTTGGCACGCCGCTCAAAGCGGTGCCCGCTCAGCATCATGGCCACCTGCTCTGCCTCGTGCTCATCATCGGCCATGGCCGTGACCACAATCGGCTCGCCCGGCCCATGGTCGCTCCACAGGGTTTTGGGGAACAACTTGGGGTTGTGCTCAATCAGGCGGTTGGCCGCCTGCAAAATGCGCAGGGTGGAACGGTAGTTTTGCTCCAGCTTGATCACCTTGAGCTGGGGGTAATCCTCGGTGAGTTGCCGAAGGTTCTCCAGCGTGGCGCCCCGCCAGGCGTAAATGGCCTGGTCGTCGTCGCCCACCGCGGTGAACATGGCCCGGGGTCCAGCGATGAGCCGCAACAAATCGTACTGGCATGCGTTGGTGTCTTGCACCTCATCGACCAACAGGTAGCGCAAGCGGTTCTGCCATTTGTCTCGCACCTCGGCGTGGCTGGCCAACATGCGGGTGGGCTTGAGGATCAGGTCATCAAAATCCACCGCCTGGTAAGCCGCCAGCGTGGCTTCATAACTTTTGTACAAGCGGGCAATCTGGGCATCGTCCTCGGACTGGCATTCGGCCAGCGCCGTGTCCGGGTCTTTCAGGCCATTCTTCCACAGGGAAATCACACCCTGCGCCTTGCGAATCAATTGCTTGTCGGTGGTGCCGTACAACTGCTGCACCAGGCCAAAGGTGTCGGTGGCATCGAGGA
>DASUEC010000208.1:0-6226 GCA_036275255.1 Limnobacter sp.
AAAAAGAAAACGACCCAGGGTGGTCTGCTTCGATTTTTCCAGCGCTTGTAGCAGGTTGGTCACCGACTTTTCACCCATGCGGTCCAAGCCGAGCAATTGATCAAATTGTAGTCGATACAAATCGGCAGGCGTTTTTACCCACTGCCTTTCGACGAGAACTTCCACAAGCTTGCTGCCAAGCCCTTCAATGTCCATGGCCCGACGATGCGCAAAATGAATGATGGCCTGTGTGAGTTGTGCCTGGCAAACCAGACCGCCGGTGCACCGGTGGACCGCCTCACCCTCTTCTTTGTGCACCACGGACGAACACACGGGGCAATGCGTTGGCATGGCGAAAGCCACGCTGCTCGCATGTCTTTGGTTGCCGGGAAAAGGCAGCACTTCAGGAATCACATCCCCTGCGCGACGGACGAGCACTTGATCGCCCACGCGAAGATCCTTGCGTTCAATTTCGTCCATGTTGTGCAAGGTTGCAGATGAGACAATCACTCCGCCAACACGAACTGGCTCAAGCTTGGCCACAGGGGTGATTGACCCGGTCCTGCCCACCTGCACCTCGATTGCAAGCAAGCGGCTCAATACCTCATCCGGCGGGAACTTGTGTGCAATGGCAAAGCGCGGCGCCTTGGCCACGTATCCCAGCCTATCCTGCAACTCAAAGGAATCCACTTTGTACACCACGCCATCTATCTCAAATGGCAAGCGCTGCCTTTGCACACCGATTTCCCGGTAATAATCGAGCAGGCCTTGGGTGCCTTTGGCACTGCGACTCAAAGGGGAAACTGGCAGCCCCAGGCTGTACAGCCAGCGCATCAGACCGGACTGGGTTTTAAGCCTCTGCATGTCTGCGCGTTCCAGGGCCGCGCCATAACAATAAAACCTCAAAGGTCGGTCAGCGGCAATGCGCGGGTCAAGTTGCCGCACAGTTCCAGCGGCGGCATTGCGCGGGTTTGCAAACACTTTCAAGCCCTGCTCGGCTTGACGTCGATTCATGTCGGCAAAATCGGCTTTTGTCATGAATATTTCGCCGCGAATTTCCAGGTGCGCTGGCAGGTCTTTTCCCGTCAGGCGCATCGGCACGCTGCGAATGGTTTTTACATTGGCTGAAACGTCTTCACCGACGCTGCCGTCACCGCGCGTCACAGCCTGGTCAAACAGACCATGGCGATAATGAATGGAGATCGCAAGGCCGTCAAACTTTGGATCGATCGCGTATTCAAGCTCAGCGTTCTCCGGAAGCTCTGCAAGCTCTTTGACACGCCGGTCAAATGCCCACACATCGTCGTCCTCAAAGGCATTGCCGAGTGACAGCATGGGAACCCGGTGAGGCACCTGCATGAATCCGTCCACTGGCTTGCCACCAACACGCTGCGTCGGCGAATCGCGGCGAACCAGGGACGGATTGGATTGCTCGATTGCGACAAGCTCCTGGTAAAGTCGATCGTACTCGGAATCTGGAACCTCGGGATTGTCCAGAACATAGTAGGCATGCTCCCAGCGTGTCAGCGTCTCAATCAGCGCAGCCACTCGGCCCGTGTCATCCGAAGGAGACTCGGGCGGCAAATCGAATAAATCCAGATTGCTCATGGCGCTGCAGAATCAGGAAAAAAGGACCCTGGAGGCCATGGACCCAGGCTTGAAACCGGAGTCGCTCAAATTGCGTACACGTTCAATCAGCTGCTTGTAAATGCCTTCAATGGCCTGGGTACTGAGTGTTCGACCAGAGTCGTCCATGAGTGGCGCGCCAAATTCGCTGTTCAAGCCATGGCACACGGTAACAATGTCCCCCAAAGCTTTTACTGGGTCGACAGAATTGGGAACATCAATGCTGAAACTCAGCAATTTTTTGCCTGGGGCATTGTGGATCACCATGGTGGCGAGCACGCCCGATTCGTCTTGCAGAACCCAATGATGCCCCTTTTGCGCCCAGGAAGCCTGCATGAGAATGTCGGTGGCGGTGGCTTCCGGCACGGACTCGGGAAGCAGGCAGTGCAGGCCAAGAAGGGTGTCGAGGGCCGCGGCGGCCTGGTCCAGTGTTTCTGCCCGCGCAACAACTTCTTTCATTTCGGGAAAATCAAGCTCGGCATTGTGTTCTTCGGCAAAACGCCTCAGTTTGGCCAGCACCTCAGAAAACTCAATGGACGACAAAGGCCCTTTTCGGTTTGCGATTTGTACACTGGCTCGCAGCGCTTGGGCCGTGCCGGTGTAGGGCATGGCCTTGAACCACAAGGTGTCTTGCCCCTCATCGCCACACTGTGGACTGGCCGAGTACACGATGCGTTTTCTATTAACTTGGTCGAGACCATCCAGCAAAGGTTTCCAGGTGTTTGCGTCCTTCGGTTCTTCAAACCGCATGACAAAATCTGCAAACAAACGCTTGTCAACGGCATCTTGTGGGCTGTTGTCCAGCGGGTCGCTGACAAACGGGGACATGACCGGAGAACCGCTCACGGGTTGAGGTACCGGCTCGTTATCGCTTGGCGTTTGACCGCCGGCTCCAAACCCAGGCTCGGTGCGCTGGTTGACTTTGCCCGGGATGCTGGAAGTGCCATTTGTTTGAAGCAAGGGGTCTTGGTGGTTTTCACCAAATCGCTCGCTGGCCTGCTTGCGCAAGCGGTAGTCTTGCCACCAGTTGTAGGCAATCATGGCTGCAATGCCGCCACCGCCAACAATCAAGAGGGTCATCTGTAAATCGTTCATACGGTTTCCGTGGCCATTTTTTCAGCCGCTGCCAGATCAACCGCCACAATGCGGGATACACCCTTTTCCTGCATTGTGACGCCAATCAGCTGTTCGGCCATTTCCATGGCAATCTTGTTGTGGGAAATGAACAAAAACTGGGTTTGTTCAGACATGTGTTTGACCAGGCGTGAAAAACGCTCTGTGTTTGCATCATCGAGCGGCGCATCCACCTCGTCGAGCAGACAGAAAGGCGCGGGATTCAACTCAAAAATGGCAAACACCAAAGCAGTGGCGGTGAGTGCCTTTTCGCCACCGGACAAAAGGTGAATGGTGCCGTTTTTCTTGCCGGGTGGCTGTGCAAACACTTGCACCCCCGCATCCAGAATTTCATCGCCAGTCATAACCAGACGCGCCTCACCACCACCAAAGAGTTTCGGGAACAGCTTGGAGAAATGACCATTGACCACCTCAAAGGTTTCCTGCAACAGGTCGCGGGTTTCCTTGTCGATTTTACGAATGGCATCTTCGAGAGTTTCCATCGCCTCGATGAGGTCAGCGGCTTGCTGATCCAGGAACGTTTTTCGCTCAGTGGCAGCTGCAAGCTCTTCCAAAGCCGCCAGGTTGACCGCACCCAACTCCTGCATGCTGCTGGTCAACCGGGTCACTTCGGCTTGCAACACAGAGGCCTTGGGCGGTGTGTCCATGGCCAAGAGAGCCTTGCTCAGTTCTTCGACATCGGCATGGACTTCCAGCAACAGATTCTGGTATTGCTCAATCGTGAGGTCGGCGGCTTGAATCTTCAATGCAAGGTCTTGAATGGCCTGCCGCAAGGGTTCAGCCAGCTTGTCGCTTTCGTGCTCGGCGCGCTCCAGCTCAGAGACCTTGCTCATGATTTGCTCAAGCGCATCGCGTGACACAGCGACCCGCTCTTCGGCAATCACACGCTCTTCCAGTGCGCCTTGCAGCGCATCCTGCCCAGCCACCTCCGACAAACTGTCCAGTTCGGTCAAGGCAAGCTGTTTGCGTTGCGCGATCTGCTGTGCCTGGCTTTGTGCAAACTGCACCTCGCGCTCCAGCTCGCGCTGGCGAGATTCCTGATTGCGAATATTGAATTCGGCATCCTGCTTTTTGCGCACCGCAGCCTGCACCTGCATTTGCCTGTCGCGCACCGCTTGCTCGGCCTCGGTCACCTTGTCCTTGAGCTGCTCCAGGGCATCGCTGGCCACTGCCAATTGCTCATCGAGTTCAGCGTATCGATCCTCGCTTTCCAGCAACATCGCTCGGTGCTCATCCAATTCGGATTGCAGCAAAGCCACATCGAGATCTATTTGTTCGCGTCGGCTGTCTGCGCGGCTTTGCTGTTCCTGCAGGCGAATGAGTTGAACCTGGCTTTCGTGCAACCGACGTGTGGTGGCTTCCACCAGGCCGCGTGCCTGGGCCACTTGGGACTTGAGTTCCCCAACGCGCAGCTGCAATTGATCACGCTTGCCCATGGACTCGTTTTTCAGAAGATCCAGGGCACGAACCTCGGTGCGAAGTGCTTCAATTTGTTGCTGACGCTCCAGACGTCCGGATTGGGCATTGTCTTCGGCATAAAATGACACGCCGCTTGCGCTCACGCTGTGCCCTTGCGGTGTAAAAATGCGCTGCCCCGGTTTGAGGGCTTTGCGCTTCTGCAATGCGCTGTGAAGATCGGGGGCCATGAGGTAGCCAGCCAGCAATCTGACGACAGCCTGCCGGGCATTGGCATCGGCGCTGCGCACCACGCTGGCCAAATCCTCCGGCCCAACTGGCAGGGACTGTGCGTTTGCATCACCCATCTCAATGAAAGCCACACGCGCCGGGGGCGGTTGCTTGGAAAAGCCCTCCACCACATCCAGGCTACGCACCTGAAAGCTGTCCAAGGCCTCTCGAAGGGCAGACTCCAAAGCCCGCTCCCAGCCACGCTCCACCTGCAAACTGCTTAAAATGCGCGGAGTCTGCGACAAGCCGCTGGCTTCAATCCATGGCTTAAGCTCTGCACTTTCTGCCAATTGCTCGTTGAGGTTTTCCAGCGCCTGCAATTGGGCTGCTGCGTTGGCGTGCCGATCACGCTCGGTGTTGAAAGCCACTTGTATGGCATCCAGCTCTTGGGTGCTGCTGCCCAAACGCTCATCCAGCGCGGCGTGGCTTTCGGTGGCGCGGTCCAGCTCGATTTGCAAGGCTTCCACCTGCATTTGAAGGCGTTCAAGCTCATCGATCGATGGGGCTGCAATCTGATTTTTCTCATTGGCAAGGCGTTCCAGCTTGCCTTGCACATTGGATTCGCCGCGGCTGGCCGACTCCTGCTGAGAAGACACCTGGCTCAGCTGCTGCTGGATCTGCATCACTTCCGAACGTTTCAGATCCACCGCAGACCGCGCCGCTTGAAGCGCGATCTCCACGGGCTCCACCGCCAGTTCAGCCTCTTCCAGTGCGATGCTCAGTTCTTCAAGCTCTGCCTGTTGATCTTGGGCCGAGCCACTCAGGTCGTCCAATTTGACCCGCGCCTCTTCCTCACGGGCCCGCCAGGTCTGGATTTCGCCCTCAAGCTCAGCCACCCGTGCACCCAGGCGCGCCCGCGACTCGGCCATCACGCGCAGGTCGGCCTCCAGCCGGCTCACCTCGCGGTTGGCCTCTATCCATTTGGTTTGATCGTTTTCCAGCTGCTGCTGCGCATCCACCTGCTTGTCCCGCAGAGCGTACAGCTCGGTTTGGGTGTGAATGGACCTGGCTTGAATTTGCTCCAGATCGGCTTTGGCTCGCTCAAGCTTGGCCGAAGCGGTGTTTTTTTGCTCATGCGCCTCGCTGTAGCGTATGGTCCACAGCAGGCGTTGTTTGGTGTTCTTTGCTTCTTCCAGTTCCTTGAACTGGCGTGCCACAGTGGCCTGTTGCTCCAGACGTTCAATTTGCCCGGTCAACTCCCGAAGAATGTCTTCCACCCGGGTCAGGTTGTCGCGGGTGTCTTGCAGGCGGTTGCCTGTTTCACGGCGCCGCTCTTTGTACTTTGAAACGCCGGCGGCCTCTTCAAGAAAAATCCTCAGCTCCTCGGGACGCGCTTCGATGATGCGGGCAATCATGCCCTGCCCGATGATGGCGTATGCGCGTGGGCCAAGGCCTGTACCCAAAAAGATGTCTTGAACATCCCGGCGGCGCACCGCCTGCTGGTTGATGTAGTAGGTTGAAGTTCCATCGCGGGTCAGCACCCGTTTTACAGAAATTTCTGCATATTGGTTCCAGCTTCCGCCAGCACGCCCCTCGGCGTTGTCAAACACCAATTCGACGCTTGCCCGCGACGCCGCCTTTCGATGCGTGGAGCCATTGAAAATCACGTCTTGCATGGATTCGCCACGCAGTTCAGACGCCTTGGACTCACCGAGCACCCAGCGCACAGCGTCGATGATGTTGGATTTTCCACACCCATTGGGGCCCACCACACCCACCAGATTGCTGGGGACAGCAAAGGACGTGGGCTCAACGAATGATTTGAATCCTGCCAGGCGTATGTGTGTTAATCGCACGATGA
>DASUEC010000209.1:0-13456 GCA_036275255.1 Limnobacter sp.
AAAATGGTGTTGAGGTGATTTGGAACCACCTGACCCGTTATCGCGGTGGTGCAGCCAAGCGCGATTTTGTGCAGGTGCCTGTGGAACGTGATGGAACATTCATCATCAACCGCATTGAAGACACCTTGGTGTTCCCTCGCAACCTGCCCAACTTCTACAAAGCAGGCGAAGATGAAAACATCAACTTCTACTTCTATCAAATCCTGAAGAGCCCCGTGTCGGTGTCCGGCAACGTGCTGTTGGTGCATGACACACTGGACCAGGTGAAAGAAGGTCGCCGTGCATGGCAGTACAACGCTGGCCAACGCCGCGTGAGGCGTGCCCCCCAGGTGGCTTATGACTCACCGGGTACTGCGGCAGATGGTTTGCGCACCACCGACAACTACGATTTGTACAACGGTGCTCCCGACCGTTACGAGTGGAAGTTGAAGGGCAAGAAAGAGATGTACATCCCTTACAACAGCTACCGCCTGGCCAACAACAAGCTGACCTACAAAGAAATTCACCAGCCCTTGCACATGAACCCGGAGCATCTGCGTTTTGAGTTGCACCGCGTTTGGGAAGTGGAAGCCACGCTGAAGTCGGGTGCGCGTCACATTTATGCCAAGCGTGTGTTCTATGTGAACGAGGACAACTGGCAGGCGGCGGTGATTGATCACTACGATGGCAAAGGCGCTTTGTGGCGTGTGGCTGAAGCCCATGCTCTTCAGTATTACAACGAGAAGGTGCCTTTCTATGCAGCGGAGGTTTTGTATGACCTTCAGGCTGGCCGTTATCTCACCATTGGTTTGACCAACGAAGCAGAGCAACCATTTGTGTTCGACTTCACGCCAGACCGTGCCAACTACACGCCCGCAGGCTTGCGCCGTCTGGGTGTTCAGTAATCGTTCGTGAATCAGGCTGTCTGGGGTTTTGTCCCTCAGGCAGCCTTTTTTTTGCAAGCAAGGAAAGCATTTCATGTCATTCAAAGCCCGTTTTTCACGCAAGGCCTTGTGGCTCGCTCTGGCCGGTGCAACGGTGGGCGGCACGCTCATGGTGCAAGGTGGGGCGCTGCAAGCCAAGGTTGATTTGTTGCAGATTGCTGCCATACCCACCGTGCATGCCAAGCGCAGTTTGTTGCTCGATGTTGAGCGTGTGGGCAACAAGCTGGTGGCTGCTGGTGAGTTCGGCCAAATCTTAAGCAGCACAGACCAAGGCGAGACCTGGACGCCTGGCAAGGTGCCGGTGTCCATCACCATCACCTCGGTGGCTTTTGCCAACGACGCCCTGGGCTATGCCGTGGGGCACGATGGCGTGGTGTTGAAGACCGAAGACGGCGGGGCCAACTGGACCAAGTTGATCGATGGCAACACCATCAACCAGTTTGTGCTGGAGGTGGTGCAGGCACGTGCCGATGCATTGCAGGCCAAGCTGGATGAATTGCCAGCGAACGCGTCCGATGAAGTGCGTGAGCAATTGGAAGTGGCCGCGGAAGAAGCCATGTTCCAGGTGGACACCGCGCAGGGCGATGTGGACGTGGGGCCCTCCAAGCCGCTGATGGATGTGGTGGTCACCTCCACAGGCACAGTGATTGTGGCTGGCGCATATGGGCAGCTTTTGAAGAGCAGCGATCAAGGGGCCAGTTGGCAGTACCTTGGGGACCGCATCCAAAACCCGAACAACTACCACCTCAATGCTTTGCTGTTGACGAACACCGGCGAGGTGTGGGTGGCTGGTGAGCAAGGCTCTGTGTTTGTGAGCAGCGATGAGGGTGAGAACTGGGTAGCCCGGAAGATCGATTACGACGGTTCAGTGTTTGGCTTGCTGGAGGCACCCACCACCCGCACCGTTGTTGCGGTGGGTTTGCGTGGCCACGCATTCCGTTTGCCTTTTGGCGAGCAGCAATGGCAAGAGGTAACAACCAACCTGCGCGAAACCTTCAGCTCAGGGGTGGTGCTGGACAATGGCGCCATGTTGGTGGTTGGGTCGCGCGGTTTGGTGGCCAAAAGCCAGGATGATTTCCAGACCCTGCAGGTGGTTCGCCGCCAGGACAAACTCCCGTCGGCTGCCGTGGTGCAGCTTAATGCAGACAGTGTTCTGCTGGCAGGCATGCGTGGATTCAAAACCATGTCTTTGTCTGAATTCAAATAACCGGACTCGGCATTCGCAATGACTTCTTCAAACAAATCTCCCTCGCAAGGCCCCTGGATCGAGCGCCTTGTTTTCAACAACCGGGTGGCTGTGCTGTGTGTGCTGGCAGTCATCACGGTCTTGTTGGGCTGGCAAGCCACGCAATTGAAAGTGGCTGCCAGCTTTGAAAAGATGATCCCCAGCAATCATGAGTTTGTTCAAAACTTCATGAAGAACCGCAACGAGCTGTCTGGCCTGGGCAATGTGGTGCGTGTCACCGTGGAAGCCAAAGAGGGCGACATTTTTTCTGCGGAGTACCTCGAAACACTCAAGCAGGTTACCGACAAGGCGTTCTACATTCCCGGCGTGAACCGTCCGGAGATGGCCTCGCTCTGGACGGCCAACACCCGCTGGGTGTCGGTCACCGAGGAGGGGCTGGAGGGTGGCCAGGTGATACCCGCCACTTACGATGGCAGCGCTGAGAGCATTGCACAGGTTCGCCAAAACGTGGAGCTCTCCGGCCAGATTGGTCGTTTGGTGGGCAACAATTTCAAGAGCTCGATTGTGTATTTGCCTCTGTTGGAGATCAATCCAGAAACAGGTCAGCGGCTTGATTACAAAGAGTTCTCCGAGCGCATCGAGACCGAGTTGAGGCAAGAATTCAACTCCGACAAAATCGAAATTCGCGTCACCGGATTTGCAAAAATCGTGGGTGACCTCATCGAGGGCGCCACGCAGGTGGTGATGTTCTTTGGCGTGGCAGTCATGATCACGCTGGTGATGTTGTATCTGTATTCGCGCAGCGTTCGGAGCACGGCTGCCACCTTGGTGTGCTCGATCATTGCTGTGGTGTGGCAGTTGGGCCTCATCAATGCCTTGGGCATGGGGCTGGACCCGTACTCCATGCTGGTGCCTTTCCTGGTGTTTGCGATTGCAGTCAGCCACGGGGTGCAAATTGTCAACGCCATCGCCCACAAGCAGGGCGAGGGGTACAACCGTCTGGATGCCGCGCGCCTGGCCTTCCGTGGTTTGGTGGTGGCAGGCCTGACCGCGCTGGTGTCCGACGGCTTTGGTTTTGCAACGCTGATGGTGATCGACATTCCCGTGATTCGTGATCTTGCAATTGCGGCATCTGTGGGGGTGGCCACCATCATTTTGACCAACCTGGTGCTGTTGCCGCTGATCATGAGCTACACCGGCGTGGATGAATCAGCGGTCAAGCGCTTGCAGGCCTCCGAAAGCGGCAGCAACCGTTTTTGGCATGTGCTGGCGGGCTTCGCCCAACCCAAAATGGCGGTTGGAGCCCTGGTGGTGGGTTTCGCCTTGCTCGCGGTTGGCTTGTGGGGCAATGCGAATGTGAAAATCGGCGATCTCGACAAAGGTGCGCCGGAGTTGCGCGCCGATTCGCGCTACAACCTTGACAACAACTATGTCACTGAAAACTACTCCACCAGCACAGATGTGTTTGTGGTCATGGTTGAAACCGTCAAGGACGGTTGCATCAAGTACAACACGCTTACTGCAGTGGATTTGTTCCAGTGGCAGATTGAACAGGTGCCAGGCGTGCAGAGCAGCGTTTCGCTGGCCGATCGCTCCAAATTTGTGATCAGTGCCTACAGCGAGGGCGACTTGAAGTGGATGACCTTGAACCGCAACCAGTTTGTACTCAATGGCACCATCAGTGGCATGAACCTGTCGGACGGATTGTTCAGCGCTGACTGCAGCTTCATGCCCATCATCGTGTTTCTTGAGGACCACAAGGCAGAAACCCTGGAGCGTGTGGTCTCCGAGGCGCAGCGCATCATCAACAGCATGGACCCTGGAGAAGATGTCACGTTCAAACTGGCTGCAGGCAATGCGGGTATTGAAGCTGCCACCAACGAGGTGGTGAGCCGAGCCCAGGTCGAAATGTTGATCTGGGTGTATGGTGTTGTTGCGCTTCTGGTGTTGATTGCCTTTCGCTCGGTGCGCACGGTCATCTGCATCATTGCACCTTTGGCACTCACCTCCCTGTTGTGCTCTGCGCTCATGGTGGTGCTGGGCATTGGCGTGAAAGTGGCCACCCTGCCAGTGATTGCGCTGGGTGTGGGCATTGGGGTGGACTATGGCATTTACATTTACGGCAAGCTCGAGGAATACCTCAAAGAAGGCATGGGCCTGGCCGATGCGTATTTTGAAACCCTCAAGTCCACTGGCAAGGCCGTGGTGTTCACCGGGCTCACCCTGGGCATTGGTGTGGCCACCTGGGCGTTTTCGCCCATCAAGTTCCAGGCTGACATGGGCTTGCTGCTCACGTTCATGTTCTTGTGGAACATGGTGGGGGCGGTGGTGTTTTTGCCCGCATTGGCTTACTTTTTGGCCAAGCGCAAAGCGTGATGAACGGGCCCTGGTGGCCCGTTTTTTTTGAGTCTCATCCGTCCTGCTTTCCCCATGGGCTCCACTCTTTGATAAAGTGAATGCCATGTTGGCAATGCTTGTTAAAGGGGAAACGCATGCATCGGGTGGTTTTTAATCAAAAAGGTGGCGTGGGCAAGTCCACCATCACCAGCAATCTGGCAGCCATTTCAGCCAGCCAGGGTTTAAAAACCCTGCTGATCGATCTGGACCCACAGGGCAACAGCACCCAATACATCACGGGCGAGTCTGCCGAGTCGCTGGAGTATTCTCTGGCCGACTTTTATGATCAAGCCCTCAATTTCAAGATTCGACCCAAAAAGAGCGCCGAATTCATCGTCGAAACACCGTATGACAACCTTCATCTGCTGGGCAGTCACCCTGCGCTTGAGGAGCTTCAGGTCAAGCTTGAGTCGCGCTACAAAATCTTCAAGCTGCGCGAAGCCCTGGAAGAAATGGCGGGTCAGTACGATCGAATCTACATAGACACCCCGCCAGCCTTGAACTTTTTCTCCCGTTCGGCCTTGATCGCGGCGCACAGCGTCTTGATCCCTTTTGACTGTGACGAGTTCTCCCGCCGGGCTTTGTATAACCTGCTGGATGCATTGAACGAAATTCGAGCCGATCACAATCCGGGTTTGAGCGTGGAGGGCATTGTTGTGAATCAGTTTCAGCCACGGGCCAGCCTGCCGCAAAAGCTGGTGGCCGAGCTTCGCGCGGAGGGGCATCCAGTGCTCGCCACCACGCTGTCTTCTTCGGTCAAAATCCGGGAGAGTCATGACGTGTCCAAGCCCATGATCCATTACATGCCTGGTCACAAATTGGCTCAAGAGTTTGTGGCCCTGCATGCCGAGGTGGAGCAGGCCAGCAAGTCCCGCAACAAAAAAGTGGCATAAAACTGTCGGGCCACTTTGTCACATGGCTGCAACATCGATGCGTCACACTCACAGCATTCGATGTTGCGGGCAATACATTCATGCGTCAGGCGTTTCTTTGGGTCAATCATCTCAACACCCGCATTCAGGCCGGCCGGCAGCGCCGCCTGCAGCAAAAACTCCAGAAAAGGCTCGGTAAGCTGGTGTCTTACGGTTTGTCTTAAGCCGCGGGAATGTTTAAATCCCTGGGCCCTGTGCGCAGCCGTTTGCTGCGTCATCTTGCGCATGGGCTGGCCCGTCTTTCGGCCAGGATGGGCTGCTTGTCCATTCGTTATCCAACGCTGGGACTCGATGAACGGCTTGCTCAATTCCGGGCTCTGGATTTGCCCTTTGAACCTGGCACCGGTGTGCGGTTCAATACACATTTTGTGCCCTATGTGCATGCGAAGTCCGATGCGGAACTTGCCTTTGCCTTAGGCACGGTGACTGAGTTCCAGCGGGGGCCGCAGCTTCAGTTTTTGCTGCGCCTGGCACAGGGGCGGCTTGCCGAGATGGGTGGACGGTCTTTTGTTGACATGGATCACCTGATCCGGCTGCTCGATTTTGGCCGAGCCGCTTCCGAGATTTGGGCGCGCATGCCGCAAGACTCCAAAGTCTGGGTACAACAATTTGTCGATGGTCTCAATTGCGTGCAGGCTCAGCGTGGGCGTGGGGTGGATGAGCGTTTGTTGGGCATACACCCCGAGCCCTACACGCCGCTCGATATTCTCCGTTTGGGGCGCTTGGCTGGCGCCGATGTCAACTGGCCGATTTATTTCTCATTGATCGAACACCGATTGTCGGGTGATTTCATCGCGTGGTGGAACCGGCTCAAGCGCGTTGGCGCAGGTGTGTCCACCAGTTTTGAGGCGCCGGGCACCTTGCGACCCAGCGTGGCCCAGGCGCTTGGAGATTTGCTCACAGGCGTGGCCCGCTCTGGCAGCAACTCCATGGTCCTGGATGGCACACGCACTCAAACCGGCCATCCACTCATGGTCAACGACCCCCACCTTGGGCAGCATTTGCCCAATGTCTGGATGATGGTGGGCTTGAGCAGCCCTGGCTATCAGGCTGTTGGCCTGATGTTTCCGGGTGTGCCGGTGTTGGGCTTGGGGCGCAACCCGGCGCTGGCCTGGGGAGGCACCAATTTGCGCGCCGCTTCTTCGGATCTGGTTCGCTTGGACTCCGACACCCTGGGCAACGCCACGGTGCAGGTCGCCCGAATCAAAGTCCGTTGGGGCTGGACTCGTCGTCGCGCATTGCGGCACACAGCGCATGGGCCTGTGCTGACCGATTGCAAAGCCTTGGGGCGAATGTGCGGCAAAGAGCATTTGGCCTTGCGCTGGGCTGGTCACTGGCCCACGGATGAAGTGAGCTGCTTTTTGCAAGCCATGCGTGCCACCACCGTGGCAGAGCTCCACCAGGCCATGGTGGGTGTGGGCGTCACCCCTTTGAATGTGCTGGGGGCAGATACCCAAGGCAACATTGGGCATGTTTTGGCTGCAACGTTGCCAAAACGTGCGGGTTTTCCAGACGACGATTGGGTGTTGCCCGAGGACCTGGCTCATGCGCATTGGTCCTCGCGGTTGTGTGCCGCGGATTTTCCAAGTGTGATCAATCCGGCCGAGGGCTTTATTGTGTCGGCCAACAACCGGCCCTCGGAAGTGAGCGGCCTGGGGTTTTTGTTCAACGGGGACGACCGGGTGATGCGTGCACGCACCTTGTTTGCCAAACACAAACGCTTGGGGCCCAAGGATTTGCTCAATCTCCAATTGGATGTCACCTCACCACTGGCTGACAAGCTATCCAGCCAGCTGGCCGAGTTTTGCACCCCCCATGCCCGTTGCAATGCGCACACAGTGCTTTGCAACGCCATTGACTTGTGGGATGGCAGCTACACGGCAGACAGTCTTGCAGCGGTGCAGTTCGAGTTCCTTCTGCATGGCTTGGTGCATGCATTGTCGGTTTTACGCCACGGTGGTCGCATTCCAACGCTGATGGACCAGTGGTCATATTTGAGTGCCTGCCTCATGGAAGATCTTGAATCCCTGAGCAAGCACGAGCGCGATTTGCATGTGCCCAGGGCATTGAACTGGGCAGTAGAGCGTGCACAGCACTGGCAGCTGTGGGGCAATGTCCACAAGATACGCCTGCGCCATGTGCTGGGGCATGTGCCCTTGCTGGGCAAGCTCTTCTCTTCCAAATCCATGCCAGCTGCGGGTTCGCGTGAAACCCTGATGAAAAATGCCCATGGGTTGCTCACCGGGTTTGACGAAACCAGCTACGGCTCGCAAAGCCGCCACCTGTCCGACCTTCAGGACGTGGATGCCAATTACTTTGTATTGCTCGGTGGGCAGGATGGTTGGGTGGGCAGCGGCCTGATGACCGACCAAATCGCTTTGTGGCAAACCCGCCAGAGCATTCAAATGCCTTTGCGCGCAGCGCGCATTGCAGAACTTTTTCCCCACTGTGCAGGCAAGTTAGAATAAATTCTCAGAATTGCAATGAATTCCACTCGCACAGGAAGGCGTTCCACCCATGAAAACCATCATCATCAGCAGCCGCAAAGGCGGCGCCGGCAAAACCACATTGTCTTTGAACCTGGCATGTCACGCGGCGCAGCACGGCAAAAGAAAAGTGGCTTTGCTGGATTCAGATCCTCAAGGCTCCAGTCTCTTTTGGGCCTCTCTGAGGGACAAAGACTACCCGGTGGTGCGCAAGGTGGGTTCCGGTGACATTTCGCTTGACCTGTCTGAACTGGAAGACGAGGGGTACGATTTTGTGTTCATCGACATGCCACCGACCGACAAAAAGTGGATTAAAGACGCCTTGCAGCATGCCGATCTGGTGCTCATCCCCACCAAGGCCAGTCCCCTGGATATCCACAGTGCCAGCAGCACCCTTGAATGGGCGGCAGATGCGGGCAGCAAGGTGACCTGGGTGATCAATGGGGCCTCCGTCCTCAGCAAAACCCCCGAGATTGTTTTTGAGCAACTCAAAGCCACCGGGAACGTGTGCCGAACGATTGTTCATGAGCGCAACGATTTTGTGATCAGCGTCGGCTTGGGCAAGTCAGCGACAGAGTATGCCCCCTCATCCAAAGCCGCTGCTGAAATTGACGGCTTGTGGCGTGAAGTGCAGCGTTTGGCCAATCGAGGGTAAATACCGTGTCAGTTTGAGCGATGCATGTCACTGAAATTCAGGCAAAATTAAACATTGATTCGGTTTTGTTCGGGTGGCGGTGACCATGAGCACCCATTTGCGGCAGCAAGGCGCTGTCACTGTACTGACAGTTTTTATCATGCTCATGACCCTTGGGGCATTGGGGGTGCTTGGCTTGGGCCAGGTGGTGTGGGAGAAAGAAGAAGTCCAGCGCCTTGCCGACCTGGCTGCCAAGGCCGCTGCAAGTGACATTGACAATGCACCCAACGGCTTTCAGGCTGCCCGCGATCTGGCACGTCGCAACGGTCTCGACAACACAACCGACAGCATCACGCTCAATTGCAATGTGCGAGGCACCAACACACTCCTGCCAGCCAATGCGTGCCAGCAGTCGGTGTTGGTTCGCGTGGTTCGCAATGTGCCCGCCGCTTTTTTGGGCTCAGAGCCTGTGGTAGCGGTTGCAGAGGCCACAGTGAGTCCGCAGGTGTCCGGCATTGTGGGCACCAATCTGCTTGACCTCAATCTGAACGGGTCTGCCTTGTCGCCATTGCTCAGCGCCTTGGGGGCCGAGCTGCGTTTCAATCTTCTTGGCTTCCAGGGGCTTTTGGCTTCCAACACACAGGTCGATCTTTTGCAGTTGGGGGTTGAGCTGGGTGTGTTTTCTGCAGGCGATCAAATCGACATGGCCCAATTGCTGAGCACCGAGGTCACGGCAGCCGACCTCATGCAGGCGGCTCTCAATGTGGCTGGCCCTGGTGCACCTGTCGTCAGCATTCCAACCAATGGTCCGCTTGCCACCACCGAGTTTTTGTTGAGCGATATTCTGGCCGCCGATACATCTGGCGACTCCGAGTTTGCGGGTGCTTCACTGCGATTGGGCAATTTGGCTTTTGCCTCCAGTTTTGCGGCGGCGGAGGGCATCCGCGGCAACGGCGTGGAGCTTCGCTTGGGCAATACCTTGCGCGTGAAGGTGCTGGGGCCTCCCCAAATGTTCATCGCCACCAAGCTGAGCAACAATGGGCAAGTGATTGCTTCTGCGCGCACCGAGCAGCTCGAGGTGACCACCCGCATCAGTGGACTTCTCGATTTGCGTGTCACTTCCGGCGGTGGCGAGGTCGACATTCGAGACATTGAATGCCGCCTGCCGCAGTCCAATTCAGGGGTGTTGGCCGACCTTCAATCCACCCCGTTGAGTGCGGCGCTGGGTATGCCACAATTGCCAATTTTGGGGCGGCCCACTGTCAATGCGTCGGTGGGCAGTGGCACAGCCAGCGGGGTTGCCCTTCAGGGCTATCCCGATCCCACCGTGACCACCTCTTACAGCTTTGAAGCCTCCCAAGGGGTTGGCAATCTGTTGACCAATCTTCAAACCAATATTGGGTTGCTAAACGGCATCTTGACCGTGTTGGCCACCAATCCAACCCTTCGCAATGCGCTCAACAGCCTCGGTGGTGCATTGGACGAAATATTGGATGTGCTGGGTTTGGAGGCCAATGAGGTGTATGTGCAAATTGACAAGATGGACTGTTTTGGAACGGCAGTCCTGACCCGTTGAGTTACACTGCTCTGGAGTCATAAAACCAACATTGAGAGCAGGGGGCAGCGGTGCAGGAAGAACAACGAATTTGGTATGCTTTGCAGGCGGGCTTGGTGGTGTTTTGGCTCATCGTGCCACTGGTTGGTCTGCTCGGGTTTCATCTGCCCTGGCTAACCATGTTGGCCGCCGTTATCTTGCTGGCGCATGTTCTCGAAATTCCGCTGGCCATCAACAAATTGCGCAAGCTGGGGTTGCCCAAGGCAAGGGTGGCCCTCAAAACCCTGGTATTTGGTTTCACTTGGTGGTTGCCGTTGAGCAAGGGTTACACCCGGGAGTGAATCTTCCGGTTTTATCGAACCCGAATCAGCTTGAGCCCATCGGGCAGGTTTGGTTTTTGACCTGGTTCTGTCCAGATGTAGCCCACCAGGTCGCTGTTGGCTTTCAGCCTTTCAAACAGTTCCTCGTGTGTCTCCACCTCTTGGGGTGGAGCGCCCTGGCCACTGTAGCGGCGCACATGCCAATACCCAGTGTAGTCGAGCTCGTTTTGTTCCATCACCTGGTTTAAGAATGCCCGGCGGTCGATGCTGCCTGGCCGTGTGTTCAGGGGGATCACGGGGTTGCCGTTTAACCTGCTCAGGCGCCCTTTGTAGAGATTGCGCAACTCCCGAAGTTGCATTTCACTGATGGGGCTGGCCGCAGAGGCGATCACCATCACCTGCGCGCGCACTGCACTGGCCGCGCCCAGCATCAGGCCCAGGCTGCCCGCCACAAACAGGGTGATTTGAGCCAAAGCCCGCCTCATTGCCACACCCAGTTGTAATTCACGCTCAGCAGGTAGAACGTGGTGTTTGGCGTGCGATTGTCCGACAGTTGCGGGCGATTGTTTTTTTCAACCACCCGCATCAACTCGACCTTCACTGACTGGGACGGGTTAATCAGATGCCTTCCACCGATGGCCAGCGAATGTTGGTCGTCAAAATCAGAGATGAAGCGCCCGGCACTGACATAAACCGCCAGGTGGTCGCCCAGCGCTCGAATCAGGGTTAAATTTCCGCCATGTTCCGGAAATTTAGGTGTCTCTGCGCGCTGCACTTGTGGACCCAGCAGTGGAATGATCCCTTGAGTCACTGTGGCAATTTCTACCTGCGACAACTCTGCCCGCAGCGTGTAATCTTCCCAACGGTATTCAGCGCCCACGTTTGTAAAATAAGCCTGCGCTTCCAGGGTGCCATTCACCACAGGCAGGCCGTTGAATTGCCTCACCGGGCGCATCACATCGGCTTGGTGATGGGCCAGTTGCAGCCGGTAGTTGTCGCCATCCAGGCTGAGCACCAGGCCGATGAAGTCAAATTCGTTGCTCGGGAAGTCGCCGTTGAAGTTGGAGAGGCGCTGGGGAATGTCTCGACGCCCGGAGATGGCTTGAACCGCCCAGTAACGGCCGGCTGCGTCCTCCAGGCTGTAGGTGGCTGAAAAGCCGTCGATGGCCAACACACCCGCGTTGTAATAAACCTCGGGGCCAAGGTTGGCTGGCACATAGGTTTGGCCCACATCCAGGTTCTCCGAGTCCAGGTAGAGGTTTAAACGCTGACGTCCCAACTTGAAGTGCAGGTTGTCGCTTGGGCGCCAGTTCACAAAGGCCCAGCGGGTGTCCAGTTCGGTGCCGTGGTCATTGTCTTGCTTGGGTGCAAGCACGTATTGCACAGTGGCACCCCACTCTGGGGTGAGCTGTACGTCGAGTTGTGCGCCCAGCACCGAATTGACTTTCAATGTGCCGTCGTCATTTGCAAACCGAAGATAGTTGGCCTGATTGTCCCCAACCGTGTACTGGATGGTGCCAAAACCGGACAAAGAATAATCCACAGCCAGGGCAGGGGAGGCTGAGAGAAACAGGCAAAAGGGAACAAAGCGGGCTGCGCGACTGACAACAGCAGCGATGAAGGTGAGGCTGGCGGTGATGGATTCAACCTCGATCATGGCGGCAGGTCACCTGGAGGAACTTGGTGGCCAAGGACAGAATCGAACTGCCGACACAAGGATTTTCAATCCTCTGCTCTACCGACTGAGCTACTTGGCCACACTGATCGGCTTCAAACATCACCGAAGCCCGCAAGTTTATCCCAAACTTTGATGTTGCGCAAACAGCGGATGCAAATTCGCTGTAGCATGTGGCTAATTTGTTCAAAACAAGTTGTTCGATACAAGGCAAATCATGCAAGCACGAAGCAGCGAAGCACCCAATCCCCACGATTACGATGCCGCGGTGGTCGGCTGCGGTGTGGTGGGTTTGGTCGCTGCGCTTGTTTTGGCCTCGGCAGGCTTCAAAGTGCTCGTGCTGGGCAAGCGGCAAGAACAGTTCGTGCCGCAGCCCGCGCAGCGTTTTGATCCCAGGGTGTTTGCCTTGTCCCATCGCAGTCAGCGGGTTCTCGACAAACTGCGGGTGTGGGATAACCTGCCCAGCGACAAGGTGCAGCCCGTGCGCGACATGCAGATTTGGGGCGACACCGAGGGCGAGTTGAGGTTTACAGCAAGCGACACTGGTGTTGAGTCTCTCACCTGGATCATTGAGCAAAGCTGCCTGTTTGAGGCGCTTTTCGCCGCCGCCCGCTACCAGCCCGGTATTGACCTGCTGGATGCCAAGGTGGAAGGGCTGTCCAGAGAGCGTGAGGGGTGGGCGGTGGTCACCAACCTTAAAACATCGCGTGTGCCCATCGTGATTGCTGCCGACGGCGCACAAAGCCAGACACGACGACAGGCCGGGTTGGACTTTGAGTTGCGCGACTACAGTGCAGAAGGCGTGGTCAGCACATTCAGGGTGGACAAGCCTCATCACGACACGGCGCGCCAGTGGTTTATCGGGGATTCGGTTTTGGCCATGCTGCCTTTGCCCGGCCCACATGTGTCCATGGTGTGGTCCATGCCACTTCATCAATCCCAGGCATTTTTGCAGCAAACGCCCGCAAGCATGGTGAGCGCTATTGCAAAGGTGGCTGGTGGGGCCGTCGCAGAGTGCTACGGTGCGCTCGAGCCGGTGGGGCAGTTCCATGCATTTGCCCTAAAGCATGGCGTGGCTCCGGTGTGGTTCGATCAGGGGGTGGTGTTGATGGGCGATGCGGCTCACGTCATTCATCCATTGGCAGGTCAGGGACTCAATCTTGGTCTGGAGGACGCCGCGGAGCTGGCCAATCTGCTGGCCTCTCGCAAAAGACTGCTCGCGGTCCAGCGTTTGGGGCTTGCTGACGAGCAATTGTGGCGAGCCTGGGAGCGTCGTCGCAAGGCAGCATGCGCACCTGTCCATTTTGTCACCGACGGTTTGCACACCCTGTTCCGTCTGGATCTGCCA
>DASUEC010000210.1:0-21612 GCA_036275255.1 Limnobacter sp.
GCCCCAGACTTCAACAGCCCAAACAACACGGTGCGGATCGACATGCGCAGCAGCACCCAGTTTGGCACCGAATTCCAGCTCCAGAACCTGGCGCAGGACGGATATGACGCCGCCGACTATGTCAACTTCACCATTGACCAAGGCGG
Source organism: Limnobacter sp. (assembly GCA_036275255.1). GTDB lineage: Bacteria > Pseudomonadota > Gammaproteobacteria > Burkholderiales > Burkholderiaceae_B > Limnobacter. The sequence goes on from DASUEC010000210.1 coordinate 147, forward strand.
CGTGATGTCTCTGAACTACGCCAATGGACAAACCCGAGACATTGCAAAAATAGGACTGTTCCGCTACCGCAACCCTGAAGGGCTGCAGCCGGTGGGCAACAACAATTGGGTGGCCACCCTGCAGGCAGGGCCAGAGTTCGCCTCCAACGCGGGCGACGCGGGCTTTGGCCTGATTCAGGCCGGTGCCGTTGAAGAGGCCAATGTGGACCTCACCGCCGAACTGGTTCAAATGATTGCAACACAACGGATTTACCAGGCCAACTCCAAGAGCATTCAGGCGCAAGACACATTGCTGCAAACAGTGACCAATTTGACTTAAATTGCTGGTTTGAAGAACACAATCAAGGCTTGCCCTCGGGCGGGCCTTGTTTGCTTTCTGGCATACTTTTGCCCAACCATCCTTGTTTGATTGCCAGATTGGAGATACTGCCCTATGACCCCCTTTTCAGCCTTTGCCCTGTTTATTACCGCCGCCATCACACATCAGCACCTGTCCGAACCCGCCGAAGTCACGCCCGCTGGCGCAAGCACCACCGTGGCGCCAACACCCGCTGCTGTGCAAGCGCCTGCGGCCCAGGTGCAGGCCGTGGAGCGGGGTGCAAACTACGATGCCAAAGACGTGTTGCAGTTTAAAAATGCCAGCGTTTGCCAGGATGCAAGCATTGCCGACCCCAAACTCTGCGGGAATTTTCCAAAACTGACCGCCCTGCCAATGCAGGAGAGCGACTGGCTTGAACTTGCGCAAAAGGCCGTGATGTCTTTCACCCTGGGCTTTGGTCAAACCGAGTTTGCTGCCCAGTCGGGCAAGGCGCCAGTGAACCTGAACACGACCCAGTTTTTTCCTGAAGTGCTGCGCGCTGGCCTGAACCCCAGCGGCTACGCCAACATCCAGAAAGAGTTCAACACACCCAAAGCCACACAGAATGTGTCTTACGATTTGCGCATCTGCTCCCTGGGGGGTCGCCTTCGCACCAGCGTGCTGGACGTAAGCCCAATTGATCAACTCAACAAGGCAGACAGCTTCACCATTGCCGAGTCCGCCTGCGAAGAATTGAATTTCCGCACCGATCCCAGTGTGCTGTCCAGTGTCTTCACTGCCATTCAAAGCGCAGAGAACAAGCAGTTTGAGCTGAACAGCCAGGGGCAGGTCGCCCGCGTGATCGGCAAGACCCGCTACGCTGGCTCGGTGGCCAACCTCAAGCAACGTCTGGACATGCGGGGCAACAGCACCGTGATTGACTACACAGACGGTGCATTGGGTTATTGCATAGGCGCAAGCCAGGGCAATGTGGCTTGGGATCAGCAGTGCCTTAAAACTGGCGTGGTGATGGACGGTTTGCGGGTCAAGAAGGTGATTCAGGCTGACAACACAGCGCAGTTCCCCGGCACATCCTACATCGCCCTGTCGCTGGCCGATGGCCTGGACGCCGCCCAAAAGCCACGCCAGTTGATGTACGAGATGGTGGGCAAAGACCTGGCAATTGCACCCAAGGCATTTGCACCCACCGAGGGCATCATGACATTGGTCGGCCATCAGGGCGAGAAAATCCGGATGCATTTCAATGGCGATCAAATCCGGGTGGTTCGCCTCAATGGCATGGGCGAGACATTGGCCGAAAAAACCATTCAAGCCAGCCAGATTCAAAACAAAGCCGGGTTTGTTCGTTAACTTTTTTCCAGCATGCAAGCACACAGCACACACCAACGCCCCAAAAACAAACGCCTGCTGCCCTGGTTGGTGGTGGTTGTGCTGTGCGCATGTGCCTTGGGGGTGTGGTTTGCCCGTCAGGGCCAGCCAGCACCCCAGTCACTGACCATGCTGTTTGAGGTGGATGGCCCCGAGATGGACGATGCGCTGTACGACCGGCAATTGCTCATGCTGCAAACGCTGGCCAGCAGCGAGGTGGTGGCATTCAACGCACTTCAGCACCCCGATGCAGAGCCCTGGATTGATGCAAATGAACAATTTGACGATGCCGCACGTGCGCTTCACCAGAGCGTTGCCATGGAGGCTGTGCAAGGCACCAATTTGATCAGGCTTCAACTCAGCAGCCAGCGCCCGGTCGATCTTGAGGCGGTGGCTCTGGCTTACGGCAACGCCATGATTGACCATGTGCTGCACATCAATCAAACCGTGTTTGCCCAAAAAGTGAAACCGCTACACGATGCACTGATTGCCAAGGAGCAGGCGATCAATGAGGCGCTTCGACACGAGAGGCTTGTCAAAGAGGGTCGACAACAAACAGGCACCGCCTACAAATTGCTCGAAAAAAAGACACAACTGCAAAACGAGCTGCGCGAGTTGCAAAACCAGAGCACGCACACCTCCAGCACGCAAGACCAGCATGTGCAGGTGAGCACATACAGCCACCGCGTGTTGCTTGACCGTGCACGCGAAAAAGAATTGCAGCAACACAACGCCCTCCAGGAACTGCCTGCCGGGCACCCCCTCTTCGACAGCATGCAAACCGCACTGAAGCAAACCCAAGAGCAAGTGCGGACGCTTGAGCAGCAAATGCAGGCCCTGCAAAGCCTGGTGGTTCAAAACAGCAATGCGGCGGTACAACTTGACAAACGCGAGAGAATACAGGCCTTGCAGGACAGGATCCTCAAGCTGGACAAAGCGCTGGCCATGATTCCGCCAAACGAACAGTCGCCACCCGCTGTTGGCAGCGGGCAGCTCTTCAAAGAGCTGGAACTGCTTGAAAATGAGCTGATTGAACAAAAGAAAAACGGGCTTCAGCTCAGCTTGAGCTGGTTCAGCAAACCGACGCCATAGGCCCCCCCAGATGAACCCCGTTGCCGAGGAAGAGGCCTTTGGCAAAGCATCAACACCGGAGGTTTTCATGAAAAAACTGCTTGGCATCTACAGCGCGCCCCAAGGCCACTGGGTTGGCGACGGCTTTCCTGTGCGCTCGCTGTTCTCCTACCAAACCCATGGTCAGCAACTCAGTCCATTTCTGCTGCTGGACCATGCTGGCCCGGCAGACTTTGCGCCCGCCAAAACACCACGTGGCGTTGGGCAGCACCCACACCGTGGCTTTGAGACTGTGACCATTGTGTACAAGGGTGAAGTGGCGCACAAAGACTCCACCGGCCAAGGTGGTGTGATTGGGCCGGGCGACGTGCAGTGGATGACGGCCGGGTCTGGCATTCTGCATGAAGAATTCCACTCCGAGACATTCACTGCCCAAGGCGGGCCACTGGAAATGGTGCAGCTCTGGGTCAACTTGCCAGCAAAACACAAAATGACCGCCCCGGCCTACCAGGCCATTGAAAGCGAACAGATTCCACAGATTGATTTGCCAAACCAGGCAGGCACCATGCGCGTGGTCGCCGGTGAATACCTGGGCCACCACGGCCCGGCAAGCACATTTTCCCCCATGCAGGTGTGGGACCTGCGGCTGAAAGCCCGCAGCCACACAGCGCTGAACCTTCCCGAAGGCTGGCCGGTTGCTGTCGTGGTGTTGCACGGCACTGCACAAATCAATGGCCAGTCTGTTGTGCGTGCCGATCAGTTTGCTGCGCTGGATCGCGATGGGAGTGAAATCACACTGGAAGCAAACAACGATGCGGTGGTGTTGCTGTTGAGTGGCCAGCCCCTGGACGAACCGATCGCAGGGTACGGGCCCTTTGTGATGAACACCCAGCAAGAAATTGTGCAGGCCATCACCGATTTCAACACCGGAAAATTTGGTGGCATGCCTGCCTGATTATTGCCGGGTGCGTGCGTAGTCCTCCACGCGTGCCCACAACTGCAAATAGGCTTCTGCGGAACGGAACAACGTGGCAACGGCCTGCTTGCCGCCCGGCTGCATCATCATGTCAGCAATGTAATCGGGGTACAGGCCATAATGCGCAACGCCATCTACGTTGAGGTCGTACACGCGCTCACCCGTCTTCTGGCGCTCAAACACCACATCGCCCATGGGTGATTTAAACGGGTACACCAAGGGATTGTCTGCGGCATCCGGGCGAGGATCAGCCTGCTGGTGAATGCCGTTGATGTCGGACCCGAAACCACTGGCAGGTGCCTTGCCAGGCGGGTACAGGGCACTGAGCTTTTGCATGTATTCAACAGCGGTGGGCGAAGGCTTGTCTGGCAGGTTTGAAATCAAGCCACCCAGATCAACAATGCGCTGGCTGTCCCGTGCAGCACTGATGGTGCCAGAGTGGCCCGACACCACAGGCAGGCCACGCTCTTTCATCATGGCCAGCACACGTTTGCGCGCGCGTGCTCCCATGTGATCAGTTTCGATGATCACGCCTTTTTTGGCCAGGGCATCAATCAAAAAGTCGCCCAGCTTGGTCAAGCCACGTGCATTGCGCTGGCACTCGCGGCCAGGCACATCCTCAGGCGTGGGCGGAATGTTCATGATCTGCAACATGGCCAATTCAATCAGGCCGTAGTCCTTGCTCTCCACGGTGCTGGGCTCTGCACTGTCAATTTCTTCACACGTGGTGGTGGCAAACGGATGACCGGTCTCCCACACATTGCCCGCATTGAAAACCTGCATCAAAGCGGCATCTTTGGTGAATCGGCTGATCTCGGTTCCACCAAAAGCATTGTCAAAAATATGCAGTGGAAACACACTGCGAATGCCCAGCGCATAAAACTCATCCATGCGATCCAGCACTTGCTGCTCGGTGCACTCAGGCATGCCGAGGTACTCGCCACAATTGAACAGCTTTTCGTTCTCAATGCCCATCACCACCGCGAGCTTGCCGTCCTCAATCACCTTGCGCGCTGTTTTGCTGTCGTACACAATTCTGAACCAGCCCTTGCCAGGCCCACCTTCCTGGGCATCGATGTATTCCTCCAAATCCAGCAACAGCTGGCGCTGCAACTTCACATTTTCCATCTCGTCGCAGTCATGTTCCTTCAAGGGCCACACCTGGCAAATCACCTCATTGGCCACAAAGTGATTCACCATGATTCTCTGCCCGCCCATCCAGGCGCGCTTCATCCACATGTAATAGGTTTGGTGGTGGGTTTGCGAGCGGGGATTGGGCCAGTAGCTGAATGTGGGCCAACCATCTGTGGCATGCTGGTTCACGGGGCTTCCGGTGGCCAGCAGATTGTCCAGCACGCCCAAGGTGCCTTGTGGGCCATGATCGGCCTCGCAACTGTCCAGCGCCTTGGTAATGCCAAAGGGATGGAACGGACGACCATGGGCGAGTTTGCCGCCCAGCGCTTCACTTCCACCAATGTGGATGTGGGTGTCCACCCAACCCACCACTTCGCCCGCGCTGGTGGTGCCCTTGTAGGGTGTGCCCGTGGCATTCAACTCCGCTTCGGGGAAGATTGCGCAGTTCTGGGCAGGCTGCAAGCGGAATTCTGCGGCAGCATCCGCAGTGTCCTGCAAGGCCAGCGCATTGTCTTTCAAAGCCAGATACTGGCCTGTCACCGCCTGTTTGAAGCGGAAGCGATTGCCCTGCCCAACCTCTTCCAACACCCAGACCGCGAGTTGACTCGGCTCGGGCAAAGCACTGGGCTGCGAGTCTGGCGTGGGTGCCACAACACTGTCAAACTGGGCTTTGAAGGCTTCACCGCCAGCACGAATTGCATCGCTCAGGGGCTTGGCAGGCTCCAGTATTTCAAGCAAATCCCCTTGCCCGGAGAAAAAGTCTGCGCCAGTCCGGACAAACTGGATCAATTGCCCCTGATTGAACGGGTTGGTGTTGCTCAACCCAAGAAACTGGGCGTCGGTGTCGTACAAAAGGTAATGCCCCAGCCGACTGGGCTTGAAATAAACAGGCTGCGCGTTGGCACCAAATGCATAAGCGCCATCGGACTTGGACAGTGCCTGGCCTCCTGAAGGCGCTTGAATGGTGAAGCACTGATTGGCGACACTGAAGCGGTCAAGGGCGCCAGAATTCCCGGAAGGATTGACCCGCCCGTTCGATGAATCATTGCCTGAACCACCCCCCAGGCAACCTCCAGCCAACAGGGCCAATACAATCAGCCCGGTTTTCCACGCCAGGCGTGCGCCGGTTGAGCCATCGGCATCGCAGTTCATCGCTGTCTCCAATCCTTGTATTTTTCAAAAATTGTAGTGCAGCCGCTGCTTTTGCTATGTCGATTACGCGACACAAACCCACTGTGCTGGCATGTCGCATGCCATTTGTTGAACTTATCGAGTCGCTGCCGTGCGCTGCAGCATCAGATCGGCCAGTTGCATCGCCCCGTTTGGCGTTTGATCAAAACGCACCTCAATGGCGGCCAAACGTCTCAGATCGATTCCAGACACCGCGCGCAGGGGAAAGTCCACGCCGTTCAAGAGCGTTTTTCGCGCCCCCCCTCCTTCCGGATTGCCAGGCGGGTTGTAGAGCGACTTGCTGAAGTCGTCCGACTTGAAGACAAAGGTTTTTCCGGCGCTGTCTTCCAGCACAACAGAAAAACCTGAATCCCTGGACTTGTCCATGTTCAGCGTACTCACTGCCACGCGAAGACTGATCAAATCATATTGGCTTGCATCCAGCTCCGGAAAGGCATTGCGGATTCGTGCAGGGCGATCCCAGGCCACGGCGAGTTGCGGCGTGATCGAAAAAGTGCTGGCAGACGGACAACCAACACCCTCGGTGTCCGGGTCGCAAATCTGGTAGGTGCTCAACCCTGTCTGGCTGACCATGCCGCCCAGTGCGTTCAAGCGAAGGGCCGCAGACTCACCGAATGAATTGACAACCAGCCTGTCACTTGCCTTGGGTGTGATGCTGAGGTGATGGCGATGCTCGCAAGGGCCTGCACCCCCCGGACAGGCTTGCTGCGGCACCTCGGCCCGACCATTCCAGTAATGGGCAAAGGCCTGCTCACCACCCACAAAATAGCGGAAGAAACTTGCCATGAAAAACTGCCCCAGCGCACGCTGTTCCGACGGCGTATCGCGTTGGTTGGATGCTGCATTGGTGCCGCAAAACGGATCGTCGTTGCCGGGGTTGGTGATGGCCCAGTCATCGCTGGTCCAAACGGTGTTGAAGTAGTTGTGATTGCTACCCATCGTCACAATCTGGAACTTTGCTGTGTTGTCGTCCGCTTTTGCATAGCGCGAATCGTCATACACAAATGCGCCCTGAACATCCTCAACATCGCCATCGCAATAGGGCAAGAGTGTGGCATACGCCGATCCATCCACCACCTCCATGTTGTAGTCGGTGGGCGCCAAGCCAAAGGTGGCCAGGATGTTGTGTGGCCTTTCTTGGTCGCGGTTGTAGCGCACATACCTGGCCACACCATCTCCCCCACGGGAATGGCCCATGGTACCCACCCGGCTCATGTCCAAACGCCCCTTGAGAAAGGCCAGGCTTGTGCCTGCGGTTTGAGGACGTGAAGATTCGCCGGTTTGCGCGATGTCCCGGAAGGCATCCAGATGTGCCTGAATGAGCTGTGCCCTGGCATTGGCCCCTGCATCGCCACTGGCTGGGGATCCATCGTTGTCATTGATGTCGTTGGCATCCACCGAAATCACGGCATAGCCATGGCTGGCCAGATGATCCACCAGATACTGATAACCGCGATAGCTGTCAGCGGGTCCCAAGACCCCATTCACATTGGGGCACAGGTCGTCGTTGGCAATCAGCAAAGGCAACTGGCCAATGTCGGTCTCGCAGGTTTGATGCCGGCCGTGCATGAGCAAGATGACGGGCATTGCACGGCTGGCGTTGGCGTCGTAAGTGATGTAGCCATGCACATCGGTCTCATAGCTTGCATCACGCTTTGGATCGCTCACCACAATGCGTCCAAACCGGTAATCAATGGACGACAGATTGGCAGCTGGATTGTTTGTAAACACGTCGCCGCTTTGCAAGGTCAGCGCTGGCCGCTGTTTCACCGCTGGCGGGTCATTTTGTTCCTGCGGCCCGGTGCGTGTTGCGCTTGCTCGGTCATCTGAGCCGCAAGCGGGCAAGAGGAGCAAAATGCTCCAGAAGAGCATCAAGAACATCGCGCGGCCAAAAACGCTGGGGAACATGTGAACACCTCATCCAGAACAGATTCAAGGTGGTTCAACGCAAGCGGCATGCCATTTGGAAAGTTACGCGCAGGCTGTCGGTGTTGTTACAGCAAATTCACCTCCAAAGAGGGGGGCGTGCACCAGCTTTGCACCAGTCCAAGGCCTTGAACTGGTGCATGTGTGGCTCATCGATCCGGTGAAACGATCAATCCGGGCTCTCGCCGAAGAGCATCGCTGTCCAGTTTTTGCCATCGATCCGCTGCGACACAAAACAGCGGCTGAGTTGATGAACAATGGCCAGGCCAAGCCCGCCTTCTGGCAATGCGTCGGCGTCTTCGGTGTCAAAATCAAAATCGAATGACTGGGCAAGTTCCAGTTTGTCGGATGGCAGCGCCACCTGGCCGTCGTCCTGGACCAGCACAACAAAGTCTCCATCCCGGCATGCAAACACCCGAACATAAAACGGGGTTTCCGGGTTTGAGAGACTGTGCCTTGTGATGTTGGTGCACACCTCGAACAGGGACAAGGTTGCCGCGTGGCGTAGAGACTCAGCCATGCCCAACTCAAGAAGCATGTGCTCTACAAGCACGGTCAGGTCAGAAATGGCGCTTTGCAACAGCGGCACTTCAAATTCCACGCCTGCATCGAAATGCTGGATGAATGCTGGAAGCAAGCGCTCACATTGTTGCGTCCACCCTTCCAACGCTGAGCGGGCCACATCAAAGCGTTTGACCGGACGATGATTGCCATACTCCAGCACCAACAGCGACACATCATCTTTCTGGTCTTTGAGATTCAATGTGAGTTTCAAGCCTGCGAGCCATTCAGCCAGGGTCTGTGCCCCGCCATTCGAAACCGGGGCAAACCTGTCCTCGACCAGCTCGACGGCGGTGTTTTCAAAAAAGGATGGGCTGATGAGCAACAAGCGATCCCCTTCATTCATGTGGAAGGTCACATCCTGAAAGCTGCTTTCAATGTTCAAACCAATCGCAGGCCCAAATGCACCAACATACTCGTGTGCCCCACGCGCCCTGGCGATTGCACTCAAGGGATAACCAGCCAAGGCAAGCTTGCCCTCACCGGTGAGGGCGTTCATCACGCCATACACGAGCTTGAATTCCAGGTCGCCGATCCGCTCTTCAAGCACCACCGTGTTCAATTCGCGCAGCATTTCACTGGGTTTGAACAGCGAGCCACCCCTGCCTGCGGTGCCACGGTGTTCATAGGCGGCACCCGACAGTTGCCGATAAACCGCCCAACCGCGCGTGGCTCCCACCAAACCATTTCCATTGGCCGTCAAGTGAAAAAATCCCACCTGATTCTCACCCAGATCGAACACGTTCATGTATTCCCTGGACACCACACTACCTGAATGAAACACCCAGTCATACTTGAGTTTTCCGTAGCCAATCTGCGGCGATGGCAGGTTCGACAATTGCATGTGCGCGATGCGCTTCATGTCTTCTTCTATTTCTTGACGCAAGGTTTTTAAGGTTTCGTTCTTGTTAAGCATTCGCCGATGATTGTCAGCAATCCGCAAACCATTGGCGAGGCGTACATAAATTTCCCGGGCGGAGCAGTTGACCATGGTGCAGTTGTCTGCCCCGGCCTGCAGTGCAAACATCATTCGATCCTGATTGCTTTCGCTCGTGAGCATGAGCACGAACAGGCTGCGATTGGCCCCCTCCCGACGCGCCATTCGAATGAAATCCGGCAAGTCCTCGGGCAAATTCTGCAAATCAACCAGAAGGAAGGTGAAATACTCCGCAACAAGCCTCTCCTTCACATCGTTCATGGTGTGATGCAATTCGACGTGGTACCCCCAATCTGTCAAATTGCCAAGCAGCCAGTCCATGGCGGCTTGATCTGTCCACACCAGCACGCGGCTGTTTTCTTTTCGCCGCGCAAACTGAAAGCCATCACCCAATGCAGACCATGCATCCACAGGCTGGGCTGGTTTGATGTTTTCACTTCGTGGGCTGTAGGACTCCGATATGCGAACCGACTCCTCATGCGAACGCCATTGCAGCGCAAGCAGGGTGGCGTCGTCCTCGTACACCTGGTCGCCCGGCTTGCCGCTGGCCCAATGGGCCAGGCCTTGCCGGACATTTTCCAGTTGAGACTTCAAAGTCACACTGGTGTTGTCTGCAAGCAAGCCCATCAGACCATTGAATCCGAGCTGCTGGCCCTCCATGTCGCGAATTTCGGTGATGCCGTCGGTGAAAAAGAACAGACGCATGTCGGCGCGCAAATGAATCGACACGTCAGAATAACCTGGCTCCTCCACAATCCCCACTGGAAATGACGACCCACCCACCGTGTAAAGGGCACCTTGGGCGGTTTGTACGATTGGATAGGGGCTGCCGGCGGTTGCAAAGGTGACTTCGCCAGTGAAGGCATTAAAAAGCCCATACACCAAACAAAAATACACTTCGGTGTCGCCTTGCATCTGGTAGCGTTGATTCAGTATTTCAAGCACTTCGGCAGGGCCGCGCACACGCTGAGAGTAACGCTCCCGACTGTGCTCCACCAAAATGCCCTCCTGCGGGTGGGTAGAAAGCACGCGAGACAGGGCCAGCGCGCGCAAGGCAGCGGGCACGCCGTGGCCGACCACATCAAGCACGTAAAACGCCGTCCATTGCTCGTCAAGGCGAACCAGGTTGAGGTGATCCCCAGATACAAACACCTTGGGGATCCAGAAATAATCAAAACGAAGACCTGGGTATTTTTGACGCCGATCGGGCAACAGTGAGGCTTGCAACCCCGACATGGCCCGCAAATCACGCTGCAAATCCCGCAATGCACGGGGCACTTCGTTGCGCAGGGTGAACAGCTTGCGTTGCAGCTTGATCACGCGCTGGGCGACCAGCAAACGCACTTCCAGCTCGGAACGGTTGATGGGCTTGTGAATAAACTCGTCCGTGCCCGCCATTAAGGCACTTAAGATGTAACGCTCATCAGAAAACCTGGAAATCAGAATGAAGTAAATGAAAAAATCAAACTTCGCATTTCGCAGCGCGGTGCAAATATCCAGCCCGGTGGTGTCTGCAAATTCCCAGTCGCAGAGCACCAGGTCAATTCGCTCACGCTCAACAATTTCCAGGGCCACCGCTGCGTTGTCGCACTCATGGGTTTGGTAGCCCATTTTTGCGCACATGCGGCTCAGGGACACCCGTTCCAATGCACTTTCATCAATGATCAACACCTTGAACGCGGGCTGGACGGAGGCGTCAACTTGCATCATCCACCTCAATCGCGAATGCAACTGACCTGGGTGGGCCCAGACACCGTGGCATTGCCACCGTTGTTGACGCAGGTGAACGTGGCCTGGCCACGCACTTTGCCATTGCCACTGATGTAATTGGCCACAAAAGAAGTGCCCACATCAAAAGCCGGGTAAACAAAATCGCAGGAGTTGCCCACGCCAGGGTTGTTTTGAGCGGGCACGGTTGCCGCGCCCGCTGCGCAGCGCGTTGGGGTGCTTGCACCACCGCCGCCTGCCCCTGCATTCACTGGTGTGGTAACACCGGCAATTCGCATGCCCACCACGCCTCCTGGATAAGGCTGGCCATTGTAGCGGATGGAGGGGTGTGCCGTTGCAGCGGAGTTGGCATACGTAAATGCTGCACCCGCCCCCACCAGTGGCCCGCCAGGAACCACACGCGCCATGCCGTTGCCACCGAGGCGATCCAGCATGTGGCCAAGTTTCTTCCCGTCGTACTCGCCACGCGTGGGGTCGTCATCACTTTCCAACACCGGGTTTTGCATCAACACATAGCCATCCACCGTGCAAGTGCGCGTGCTCACGCAATCGCTGTTGGGCAACAACACAAGGCGCAGAACAAACGGCCCCGGACTCAGCATCGACGTGGCAGCAAAGCCGGAGGGCAAAAACCCGAGCGTGCGAAGCTCGGAAATGGACGGACTGTAAATATTTGCAACACCACTGGGCAATTCTGCACCTGCCTCTTGTACAAGCGCAGGGCGATAGCGGTTGGCGTAATTCTGCAATGCTGACTGAATCGCCATGATCTGGTCAGCCTGAATGTAGGCGGTTGCCTTGTTTGTTTCGGAGGCCTGAGAGCGAAAAAAATACATCGCCAGCACGGCTGACACAATCAGTGCCAGAGCGATTTCTAGGGAAAGGAATCCCCGTTTGGCATGCAGACTTCTGCTCAATATCATGGCGCGTCGTTGAATGAAAAACGCCACCTTGCAACAAGGTGGCGCCTTTGTGCTTAGCTGAGTGACAGTTTAGCCGCGATTGAACACGAAATAAACATCGCCGTTCTCTTCCAGATCGTCACAGATGTTGTTTGCACGGGCTGGATCGAAACGCTTGGGTGCCACCAGTGTGTATACGCTGGAGTCTGCTGCTGTGGGGGCGGCAAAGTCTGTTTCCACGGCAACGGCGGATGGCTCGATGGCAGCTGGGTCAGCAACCACGAGAATGTCCAGGCTGGCGCCAGCCAGAGAGCTTACGATGTCGTAGCACTGGTTCGCTGTGACCTTGCCCCAGAACAGGGTGGCGTATTCGCCAGTGGCGCCCTGGCTTGCTCCTGTCAGTGTGGAGTTGTACAGACGCACGCCACCACCGTAGGAGTTGCCCTGGTTGGCTTGCAGTGCAGACACCACACCAGACGTTACAGCGATGTCGGGCGTGGTTGCTGTCACAGCGCGACCCAGTTCAGCAAAAGTACCGGTGCGGCCAAATTTTTGCTTGGCTTCTGCAATCACCTCGGTGATGGCTGCCACGTTTTCACGAACTTCATTGCGGCGGGAGTTGTTCTGGAACGCGATGAATGCAACAGCAGCAACGATGGCTGCAATGATCAGGCCGATCGACACTTCGATCAAGGTGATACCGGCTTGTTGGGTTCTAAAAGATGTTTTCATTGTAGGGCCTTTGGTTTAAATATCAGTCAATCAAAAGTGACGCGCTGTTACTCATGCCGCGCTCGACACGTAATGTAGGTGGACACATCCCCGCGCACAATTGGTAAAACAAAGCGAAAGCACTAGAGGGTTCCCTCTAATCAACCAGGATGGCAGAATTCAAAAAAATTGCTCAACGCACCTGCTTCATTTTGTTGATTGGATCCAGGGCTGTGGTCATTGAATCGGTGATTGACAATTGACCCACATATAAAAAAAGCACCAGGCTGGCCGCCGCCAACATGAGGATGGTGTTGAGGGTTTTTGCAGTGATCTCAATCTCTTTGCGAACCTCCTGCACACCAATCGTGCCAAGCTCAATCAACACTTCATCGAACCTGCGACCATTGCGTATGGTGGTTGCCAGGCGTGCCAGCACACGGGGGCTGAGCAAACCTTTGGAAAAGGCCTGGATGTATTCGGTGGGCGCCGTGTGCAGGTGCCTTGACACCCGGCGCAGGTGCCAACGCATCCATGGCGAAGCGTTTCTGCGCATGCTGTCAAGTGCATCATTCAAGGTTGCGCCACTTTTCAAAAGCACGGCGAGCGAGGTGAGGAGTTGTGCCACCTGAAAATCCCTGTAAATCGACAAAGGCAACACAAAGGGCATCACCGGAAAGAGCAGCACGGCCACCCCTTGGGGCACTTGCTCCAGAAAACTGCGCAAGTTGCCATGCCAGCGTGGCAATTGATACACAAAAACGAGAATCGACAACCCCATCAGCCCGAGCACCTTGAAACCATGGGCCGCCACTTGTTCTGAGAACCAGCGCACGCTGGCATTGAAAGGCGTCCACACCTCCGGTGGTGCAACACGCACAATGACCGGAATGGACTGCGTGGCCAGCACATAGCTGAAAATAAAAACACCCGGCAACAAAATAAGCGGGGGAAGCAGAGCCTTCATCATCAATGACCTTGCAGACCGTTGCTCTTGCACGGCAGTAATCAAAGACCTCAGCGTGCCTGCCTTGTCTTTGGAAACATCGACAGCCGACAGCATCAATCGGTCTTGGGCAGGCATGACCTCGGACAGCAACTGGGACATGCGGTACTCATGCCCGCGACTGAGTTTTTGCAAAATCATGTCCAGTGCCTTGGCGCGCGAATCGTCCTGCGTTCGGCGATCTTTTGCAATCTTGAGCTCTTCAATCAAGAAGGTGCGCAGGCGCTCCTTGCGCTCGATGGAGCGCGCCAACTGCAAGTAAAACTGGTCCCGCTTGCTCCGGAAATCCAGCAAAAGCAGGCCAGTCCACAGACGGGATAACCACATGAACGGGTTCATGAGGCAATGGGCCGTGGCTTCACATCAAACCGGCGGAAGCTGTCAAAGCGTTCGCACATGCGCGGATCCACCCAACCTTGAAGCGCCTTGTACAAGGTGTGCTCAAAGACGGTTTTTCCAGACATGTCCGGTGAATCAAACAAGCCATCTGATTTGGAACGGTAATAACTCACTGCGTCGTAATCCCGGCCGTGGCGAATGAGTGTCAACCACTGCTGATCGGGACTGAAAAGCTCGGCCACCACGGTCAACCCGGCTGTGCCTCGACCACGGCAACGTGCACAACCCTTCGGATTGCGAAAGAAAAATCGCTCGCGTCCCAAGCCAAAACGGGTTTCGAGATTGTCCAGCACATCGAACACATGCGGCGCATCGCTGTAAATCCGCGAGTATATGGAGCCATTGATCCGACAGTTGGTGCAAAGCTTGGGAACCAGTGCCTGATAAGCCAAAAGCGTCAGCATGTTTGGATTGGTCAGCACCTCGCGGCTCATGCCCACTTCATCGTTGGTGAGGCGTGGCACAATGCCAGAAATAAGGTGTGCATGCACCGTTGCGCAGGCCATGTGGCCCGTTTCTACAATTTGCTGGGCAGACATGGCGCTGGCGGTGTCTCGAATTTCGCCCATCTTCACACAACCCGGGTCGGCACGCATCAGGGCTGCAATCACCTCGGAATACTTGGCAAGGCTGGCCTGGCGATCAATGAGGTCTCGCTGGATCGGAATTTGATGAACACCGCGCAGGGGATATTCCACCGGGTCTTCCAGTGAGTAAAAGGCGTCGCGCTCCAGTGCAGGATGCGTCTCAATGAATGTCTTGAGGGAAGTGGTTTTTCCGGAGCCTGTCACCCCGGAGAACAACACCAGGCCGGCAGGAATGTTGGCCGCGGCATTCAAGGCTTCAATTTGCGATTTGGCATAGCCGAGTTGTTCGTAGCTCAGCGTTGGTGCATCGGCATTCACATACAGCAAGCGGCACACCAGTTTGGTACCCGACCACCCGCGTATGCTTTGGTAACGCAAGGCGACCCGCTGGCCCAGCACCTCCCGCGGTTCGATCATGCAATACAGGTTCTCGCTGCTGGAGAATTGCGACTCGCTGTTGGAGCCGCGCCCAGAGGCGTTGTTGTAGGCCCAAGCCATGGCACGCTCGGCCTGCAATGGCGTGTAGGTTCCACCCTGGCCATCATTCAGTGGCTCCAGTTCGCCATCCACCCGAAGGCTGACCTGGGCAATGTTGTGGTGCACCCGGACGTGGATGTCGGTCGCCTTTTCACGCACGGCAATGTTCACCCACGATTCGAAAATCTCCCGTGCGGCGCTTTGTGAAAAGCCGAGGTCCTCGGACGCCGCCCCCTCCCCCATGCTGCTGCGCGCAAGCTCGAGCAGCTGAACCAGCACCTCGGGTGCACACTCAAGCGCCTTGTCCTCCAGCACATAGCCCTGTGCAATCAGATGTGCCCGCGCCTGTGCAACAAAGCGTTCCAGCGGCAAACCACTGCCCGGGTTGATGAGCAGTTGAGCACGCTTCACGCCGGTTTCCACCACCACAAAATGCATTTCAAGCGCTTCGGGCAACACCACCTGGGCCATGGCGGAAGCACCGCTCAGGATGCGGGTGTAAAAAGGCAAGTCGGAAAGCGCCTGTATGCGGCGCTCGTCAGCGGCCAATTGCGGGGCATTCATTTGAGACTGTCTCCAGGCTTGACGAATCTTGGCGTGGCAGCGCCTGGCGTCTTGAGAAGCACACCATCGGGGCGCACATCGAACACTTCCTGCCCGAGAAAAACATCACCACGGCGCAAATAGCCTGCTTTGCCATCCGGTGTCGAAAATTCAGCGGTCAGGTTTTCGCTGGGTCCAAAAATGGACATCACCTTGTACACATCAACTTTTGCCACCGTGACTTCTCTGGGTTTTTCAGTGCGGGGCGCAGGGCGTGCATCTGCTGGCGCGCCACCGGCGCGCACTGCCACAGGCTCCTCCCCCTGCTGACCGCTGCGCAGGCTGTCTTCAAATTTTTTCAGCTCTGCGGCGCGTTGGCGATTCGCGAGGTCTCTCACCGTCACTTCGGCCAAACCCAACTGGGGCGCAAGCCAACAAAACAGTCCGATGCACAGGCTGGCTTGACGCCATTTAACGCACTGCATAAAACGCTCCTCGCCCACTCAGGCTGATCCATTTGCCAACCGCACCGGGATCAATGTTCAATTCAAAATCACTCCAGTACACATGCTCATCGTACGTGCGCATGAAATCCTCCATCAGCACCAGCTCGCCACTGACAGAGAATGCAAAGCGCTGTACGAAATCACCGCGAGTGGCCTGCTCAAAACCTGGTGGCCACATCTTTGGCTCTGCGTCGACTGTCACCTCCAGCGGACTGCGCCTCCACATCTGCCGCTCCTGATCCAGCCAGGTGGTGCGGGCATCCAGCGCAGGAAGGTCTCGCCAGGCCGATGGATAAAGCGCCGGGGTATCAAACTTTTTGCGCGCCACCTTCACCCCGTCCGATTTGACGCCGGTTTGAAACACCATGGTTGGGTCCTCCGCATAAGCGGCAAGCAGCTCTTGGGTGTAGCCACCCACAGAGCGCCAGGTGAACGTGCACTCGCCGATCTCACAGCGAATGCGTTGCAATGCCCACCCCGCCTTCAGCACGGGCATGGCATACACCTGCTCAAGGAGCGCCTGAACCTGGGCCGAAGTCATTCCAATTCGCTCACGCGACTGCGCCAGTGCTTTTGCGTATGGCTCGGATTGGTCCTTGGCGGCCATTGCGCGCTCGGTTGCAGCAATGCGCTCCTGCTTTTCCCAATGTGCATAACCAAACCATGCCACCACCAACAACAGCGTGAACACAGCGAGTTTCAGCATCAGGGCGTGGTTGGGTGGAATGGCTTGCAAGGCGTCTGTGCGGCGAATGTGTTGCGCCAGAAAAACCTCTTCGTTCTCGATGGTCTGATCGGCGATCCAGACAGTGGGGTCGTTGCTTGCAACATGAAACGGGGAAGTGTTTTCCCTCAGCCTTTGATAGTACTCCATGATCTGGAAGGCCTGCTTTTCTGGCCGAACCACGTCCAGGGTGATGAGTCCGTTTTCCAGAATGACGAGCGCCACCTCACCGGCGCGCTCACCGTGCCGTATGCGCCACAGCACCATGGTGTCCTGCGTGCCATAGGCCCTGGCAAGGCAGCAGGCGAGGCTGAGCTGCTTCCTGGGTCGCTCCTCCAGGTCATTGCCCGGATTGTAGTCTTCAAACCCGGCCACATGGGCATTGGCCGCGGTGTAGGCCACCCAGCGCTCGCAATCCAAAAGGCGTGCGTTTTGCCGCACCTCGTGGTTGCGTTTAAGCCAGGCGCTGGCCAACAATGGCTGCCATTGCAGGCCGGCAATCAACCCGCTGCCCTGCACCACCGAGACCACACAGCTGAAGTCTTTCATGGCCAATCAGAGCAACACGGCGCGAACAAACACGACAAAATTTTCGCGCCTCAAACTAAGGACACGGGAGCCACCCAGTGCAATGCTGGCGCCATCGGCCAGCCGCCGGTCACGGTTGTCGGAAACATCCCGGCTCAAGCCCGTGATGGCCATCACCTCCCCGGGTCGCAATGCAATCGTGTACTGGTCGCTGATGGAGCTGGTGTTGGGCGTTTGTACGCGCTGCAGCGTTTCACCAGCACCGGTGGTCACATCAAACAGGCCAAGCAGATCCGAGAGGCTCATCCCCATCTTGAGCATCACGGTGTTGTTTTCAAGGATGAAAGGCATCACCGAGTACTGATCGCCGGTGGTGACCGAATCGGTGGTCAATCCCGGAACACCCGCCCCGCCCCCCAAAGGTGAAGCCGGGGCAGGCCGTGTCTCGGACAAATATCCTGTGGTGGTCAACCTGGCTTTTCTGGCCCACTGCCGGTTGAGGGCCACCAGGGAAATCGGGCGATGCTGCACGCTGGTGCCCAGTTCGCTCAATGCACGAACAATGGCAGCAGAGTTGGCGAAACGATTGGCAGTCTCGGAATTGGCACCCGACAAAGGCTGCAATATTCTTGCGGTGACCGTGCCCGCATTTTGCCCCACAAGGCTGGCTGGCGAGGTGGCCGAGAGGCCGAAACTGTCCTGCAGGCTGCGGTAAAAAGCAGTCCAGTCCACACCAAGTTCGTTGTCGTTGTTGCTGGTCACCGAGTACACGTCCAGCTGGATTTGCACCTGCCGCAACATGTTGTTGTTCTCGGTGCGAATCACGTCGCGCACACGGGCTTGCACTTCCTTGCTGGACTTGACCATCAAACGTCCACTGCCCTCGGCCAGAAGCACCTCGGAGCCCGGTACGCTATCAACCATCTTCTTGATGAGTTCAACCAGGCTCCTCTGGCTGTTCAAGGCACCCTGCTCGGCCACATTGAGCTGTGAATTGGACTGCACCCCCTCGCCAGACGCTGTGCCGCTCGCACCGGAATTGAGTGTGTAGGTGTAGCTGTTCGGAAAAGTGGCCAGCTCGTACATTTCAGTGACAAAACGCATGACCACGATGCCACCGTCCCGATACTCCCACGACAGGCCAAACTGGTCGGTGAGGTAATCCAGGTAGGTGCTCAGGCTCCCTTGCCAGTTAATGCCGGTGACCAACAGGCTTGAGCCGCCATCCAGCGCGCTGGCGGCTGGATTGCCTGCAAACACATCGGGGTTGACCCGAATGGGCATGCCGACGACCTGGCCCAGCCTGGAGAGAACCACAGGCAGAGACATGGGTGTGCGTCCATCCGAAAAATTCAGCACATAGTCCTGCGAAAACGCTGCAGGCAATTTGTCATCGGCATTGGCTGGAATCATCACCGACCCCACCCAGCTTTTGGAGGCACTCTTCATGACCTTGGGGGCCACCTGCTCACGCGCAGCCTGATTGGCATACAAGGCCCCACCTTTCACCTGCGGGTCTTGGGGAAAGACCGGGTTCACCTCTTGCACGCGATTTTGACCAAGCTGCGTGCGCTCATCCACCAAAGGCTTGACCTGTGGCGTGCCGCAAGCGGAAAGCGCCAGGCATGCCCATGCGATGTTTATGCAAACGGCTTTCATCAGCGGCACTCCTGTTTTTGATCGCCCAATCTTGTGATGCGCAACAACGGGGGATTGTTGGCATAAATGCAAGCCTCCAGGGGATACTCGGAATACAGGATGCCTGGGCTTTCCAGCACCTGTTGAACCGCATCCGCAAATTCGCCCTCAAACACCGTGGGCGCTGCAATCAACAGGTATCGGTCTGCGTCCCATCGGAATGAATAACCCGCCGCCTTGGCCCAGCGCGACAAAGCCCGATCCAGGCGAACATCCTCCAGATTCAGGGCCCAAGACCTGGCGGGCTTTGCACTTTGCACTGGCGCAGGCGACAAAGACTCTTCCCGTTGCCCGCTCGCTTTGCTCAGCCACTCATAAACAGGCATGCCGGGCTGTGCAACGGCCAAACCCGGTAGTGCTGCAAAAAGCCCCAAAAAAAGCCAATTTAAACTGTGACGAAATGCGTTAAAAAACATAGACTGAAACCTGCAATTTGTTATTGTGTTAATTCACAGCCAATGCGTGATTGTCATGTTTTTTTATGACATTCCCCGGGCGCACAATGATGGCCCAGTTTTGGTGTTTGCGCATACAGTAAAACCCTTAGAACATTCACTCTAATTTTTAAACATGATCACAATTTCCAGTCAAAGTGCGGTGCAGGTATTAAGTGTGGAAACACAGATTGTTGATGTGAAGGTGGCTGGGGCCATTCGTCAAACCGTGACCGACATGGTTCCGCAGCACACCACTTTCGTGGTCGACTTCTCCAAAACAAACCTCATTGACAGTGGCGGCCTGGCTGGCTTGGTGATGCTGCAAAAATTCATAAAAGGCAACAATTGCCAACTGGTGCTGTGCCGCTTGAGCAAAACCGTCAAATCGGTCTTCGAGATGACACGGATGGACAAAGTGTTCATGCTGGCTGACTCCATTGAAACAGCCACGGCCACGCTGAACAATCACTGATGCTTCACAACAGCGGCCAGTGAGTTGAATTGCGTACCCACGTGGTAGCGCAACTCATCGGCCATTTGACTGGCCATTTCCAAACCTAACTTGGCCTGAATCTGAGGGGCATTCAGCTCGACCGTCATGGCATCGGTGCTGCCACCCTGATCCAACATGTCATCAATCAAGGCTTGACCGTTGTCGTTGATCAACACCGCGAGGTGTTCGGGCAATTGCAACACCACCACCTGAAGTTGCAATTCTTTGCAATCCTTGCGTTTCTCGCGGCGCAGGTTCCAGCCCAGCTCATACACCAGCAGGGCGATGCGATCTGCATGTTCGGCAAGCATGGCGGAGTTTCTGGCCGACCAGTCCCGCACCATCTGCACAAGATGAATCAGCGCGCTTTCGGAATAACGTGCTTCAAACACCTGGCCGGCCTGAACAAACGAGGAACGCGTGGTGAGGCGATCGAGCAGCGGGAGGTATCTGTCAAACAATTCGGTCAGCTTGATGTCCCGGTTTTGAATGGGCGGCGCTTCGCCCAACTCCAGCATCAAAAGCGACACGTCCTTGGGCTCGCCCAATCGACGTTTGTTCAAAGGCAGTTCCCACTGCCCTTTTGCTTCCTGCAATGGCGTTGAAGCGCCTTTGCTGAACGCCCGGCGAACCTGAACAAGCTGCTGATCTGGTGTGGCGTTGGGATCCACCCCGTTCAACAGGCCATCGGAATAAAGATGAAGGCGATCACCTGGACGCAAACCAAACGACACGTCGATGTATTCAACATCACGGACCGACCCAACACCAGGCCCCACATGCCCCAGCAACGCAGTGGAGCCATTGGGCTGCGTAATCACCGGCTGGGGGTGGCCTGCAATCGCCACCATACCCTCCCCGGTGATGCAATCCAGGGTGCCATACACCAAAGTGCACTGCAGGCGGTAAACTGCAGGCATGGCCAGTATCCGCTCGTTCAGCGCGCGCAGCACAGCCGCTGGCGAACGCAAGGCTTTCAGACCTTTGACGGCATTCACATTCAACTGCCCCTCTTCGTGCTGCTGAATGCGCAACACCCCTGCAAGCAAGCGAGCCACCGCCCAACCCTTGATGCTGGCCAACACACCCTGCCCAGTGGCATCAATCGCAAAAAAGCCGATGGTCGACTCCGAAATTTTTGTAACCCCCAAAAAATCACCAGACACAAACTGGGCAGGCCGATACACCCAATCCAGGTTGAGCTGCTTGAATTCTTCAAGGGGTTTGGGCAAGGTGCGCAGTTG
>DASUEC010000211.1:0-8249 GCA_036275255.1 Limnobacter sp.
TGGTGAAAGGCGATGGCATGGTGCTGGCCGATGGCCAGGCTGGTGCGCAATACAAGGCAGACCAAGCCTACGACAGCGCCGTGGCCACCATCAAGAACACAGGTGGTGTGGTGGTGCGGGAAATCAATTTGGGCCGCGTGAGCAAAGGCATGAACGAGCTGGTGTGGGATGGCCGAAGCAACGATGGTGCAGCCATGCCCGCCGGGCAATACCGGCTGGAAGTGCTGGGCACGCGCGCGGGCGAATCCACCACCTTGGAGACCTACCGCTACGACATCATTCAAAGCCTGGACAACAGCGCCACAGGCCAGTTCACCCTGAGCACCTCGCAGGGCGATTCCATTTCCATCAACGACATTGTGAAGGTGTACTGAGCATGGACAAGGTTGGGTTTTTGGCGGCCAATGCAGCGCAGGCGGCCATGCAGCGGCAAGAGAACATTGCCAACAATTTGGCCAACATCAACACCAGCGGGTTTCGCGCACAGGTGGTGGCACTGCGGTCTACACCTTTGGTGGCTTTGAACGAGCGTGGCCAGGCCCGCCTGGACACCCGCACTTTCAGCACCGAAACCGTGACCGGTTTTGATGCCCGCCCCGGCGTGATGCAACAAACAGGCCGCGAGCTGGATGTGGCCATCAAGACACCGGGCTGGTTTGCCGTGCAGCGGGCCGATGGCAGCGAGGGCTACACACGCGCTGGCGGCTTTGTGCTGAACAACGACGGTGTGCTGAGCACCGCAGAGGGCTTGCCCGTGCTGGGCGAGGGCGGTGTGATTGAGATTCCGCAAGGCTCGCGCATGTTGGTGAGTGAAACCGGCCTGGTGTCGGCTGTTTCTACCGACCCGGCCAACCGGGCTGTGCAGGAGGTGGGCCAGCTTCGATTGGTCAACCCCAACCCCAACAACATGGAACGCGGCACGGATGGACTCTTTCAGCTCAAGCAGGGTGAGGCTCCGCAAGCCGCTGACGTGCGCGTGATGAGCGGCTACCTGGAAGGCAGCAATGTGAGCCCTGCGGAAAGCATGGTGGAAATGATTGCCGCCCAGCGCATGTTCGACATGAGCATGAAGGCCGTGATGATGACCAAAGAAAGTGACCAGAAAGCCGACACCGTGCTGCAAGCCGGTTAAACCACCCAGCGAGGAACCCAAACAATGCTACGTTCTCTGCACATTGCAAAAACAGGACTGGAAGCCCAGCAAACTCAGCTGGATGTGATTTCCAACAACCTGGCCAACACCGCCACCACCGGTTTTAAGCGATCGCGTGCGGCCTTTGAGGATTTGCTCTACCAAAACCTGCGTGAGCCTGGCTCACCCACCACCGACCAAACCCGCGCACCCACTGGCTTGCAGGTGGGCACAGGTGTGCGCACCGTGGCGGCTGTGCGCAACTTTGCGCAGGGCAATATGCAGCAAAGCGGCAACCCACTGGATGTGGCCATTTCGGGGGGCGGGTTTTTTCAGGTGGAGCAGCCCGATGGCTCGCTGGCTTACACCCGCGATGGCAGCTTCCAGGTCAATGCCGAAGGCGTGCTCGTCACCACCGCAGGTTTTCCGGTGGTGGGGCCCATCACTGTGCCCGATGACACGGAGCAAATCACCATTTCTGCCGATGGGCAGGTGAGCGCCCGCCTGGCGGGGCAGGTGCAGCAGCAGGAGCTGGGGCGCATCAACCTGGCCACCTTCATCAATCCGGCTGGCCTCAATTCGATTGGCGGCAACCTGTACCTGGAAACGGAGGCCTCTGGCCAGCCGCAAGAGCTGGAGCCTGGTTTGAGTGGCGCGGGCAAGCTGGTGCAGTGTTACCTGGAAACCTCCAACGTGAATGTGGTGGAGGAGTTGGTGGGTTTGATCTCCACCCAACGCGCCTATGAGATTAACTCCAAGGCCGTGACCGCATCGGACCAGATGCTTCAGCGCCTGAGCCAAATTTAAGGAGTGACCATGCGTGCACTGCTCGCCCTGTCTGGATTGCTCACCCTGGCCGGGTGCGCCGCCATGCTCGACCCCAAGGTGGACTTTCCCAACGAGGCGGGCGTGACAGAAATCAACGAGCTGGGGCGCATGGGCAGCAAAGACTGGGCCCAGGAAAAGGCACGCCAGCAGCAGCTTTTCCAAAGCATGGCCAGTGCGCGTGTGCCACCCAAAACCGGCTCCATTTACAGCCAGAGCGGATTCCGCTCCATCTACGAAGACAACAAGGCCAAATACGTGGGCGATGTGGTGGTGATTGATGTGCAGGAGAGCACCAGCGCCCTGCAAGCCAAATCCACCGCAGCCAGCCGCGATGATGCGGTGAGCATCAACGTGCCCGGCATTGGTGGATTGAACGGTGTGAACGGCAATGCCTCGAGTTCCAAGGAGTTTTCTGGCGACGGGCGCACCAGCGCCACCAATGTGTTGTCCAGCACCATCACCACCCGCGTGATTGAGGTGCTGCCCAATGGATACCTGCGTGTGGCTGGTGAAAAGCAGATCGGTGTGAACCGGCAGGTGGAGACGATTCGCTTTTATGGTGTGGTGGATCCTTTTTTGATTCGGCCCGGCAGCCGTGTGGCCTCCACCAATGTGGCCGATGCACGGGTGGAGGTGATTGGGCAGGGCACTGTGGATGAAGTGCAGATGATGGGCCTGTTGTCGCGGGTGTTTTTGAGTGTGTTGCCTTTTTGATTCAGGGTGGGTTAACTGATGCGCGTGTCTGTGTGGAACAAGCTGTGGGTATTGCTGGTGCTGTGTGCCACCGTGGCACCTGCCACGCATGCGCAGCAGCAGAAAGTGCGCATCAAAGACCTCACCTCGATTGCAGGCGCACGGCCCAACCAGATTTTTGGTTACGGCTTGGTGGTGGGGCTGGATGGCACGGGCGACCGCACCACACAAACCCCGTTCACCTCCCAGAGCACAGCCACCATGCTGGCCCGCCAAGGCATTGTGTTGCCCGAAGGTGTGCGGCTGGAAACACGCAACGTGGCCTCGGTGATGGTGACCGCCATTTTGCCGCCCTTTATTGCGCCGGGGCAGACCATTGATGTGACCGTGTCCAGCATTGGCAATGCACGCTCCATTCGTGGGGGCACCTTGTTGATCACTCCGCTCAAAGGCGTGGACGGGCAGGTGTACGCGCTGGCCCAAGGGCAGGTGGTGGTGGGCGGTGCGGGCGCACAGTCGGGTGGCACACTCACCAAAATCAACCAGCTCGGCAATGGCCGAATTCCCAATGGGGCCATTGTGGAAGAGTCTGTGGATGCGGGTGTGGGTGACAGCAACGAAATTCGCCTGGAGTTGTTACGCAGCGACTTTGGCGATGCTTACAGCGTGTCGGAATCCATCAACGCGCGCTTTGGTGAGTACACCGCGCAGCCACTGGACGCTCGCACCATTGTGATCAAATCGCCCGTGCGCGCCAATGAGCGCGTGGCATTCATTGCTTCCATCCAGAGCATGCCGATTGAGCCGATTGGCCCAACCGCGAAGGTGGTGATCGACAGCAAATCCGGGGCTGTGGCCATGAACCAGCAAGTGAAGCTCTCCCCGGTGGTGGTGGCCCATGGCAGCCTCACTGTGCAAATTACACAAACGCCACTCATCAGTCAGCCAGGGCCGTTTAGCAATGGGCAAACCATTGTGGCCAACCGCACCGACATCAACATCTCCAGAACCGGGGGCGAGGCCATCCGCCTGGAGGGGGCAGACAACCTGAACGACCTGGTGGCCAACCTGAACAGGATGAATGCCACGGTGGACGACCTCATCAGCATCCTTCAGGCCATTGAGCGCTCGGGCAGCATGCGGGCAGAAATCGAGGTGATTTGACATGCAGGCGTATTGGGACACATCCGGTTTGTCGCAACTCAAAATGTTGAGCACCGGCACCGAAGCACAGCAAGCCGAGGCGGCCAAGGCAGCGGCGCAACAGTTTGAATCCATCCTGATTGCAGAAATGTTGAAGGCCGCTCGCAACAACCCGTTTGCTGAAGACAACCCGATGAATTCCAGCGCGATGCAAAGCATGCAGGGCATGTTTGACCAGCAGGTGGCGCATTCGATGGCTGGGCGCGGCATGGGCCTGGCGCAATACATCGAACAAGCCATTGTGAACAGCATGCAGTGGGCCAGCAGTGCAGCGCCCAAGGCCGATGAATAACTGCAGTTCAGTGCCTGCCGGGTCGTAAAGCATTGACGTAAAAAAACAGAGAAAGGCGGAGAATCCATGACCATGTTATCGGTTGGCCTGTCGGGGCTGCTCACTGCGCGCGATGCGTTGTCGGTCAGCTCCAGCAACGTGGCCAATGCCAGCAACCCCACCTACAAGCGCCAGCTCTTGAAGCAGGCGTCGGGCTTGAGCCAGTTTTCCCAGGGGGGGTATGTGGGGCAGGGTGTAAAAACCCTGGACGTGACGCGGGTGACCAACCAGTACCTGTACAACCAGATTTTGAAGACCAGCTCGGAAGCGTCTTACTCGGGCACGCTGAAAACGCAGCTTGGCCGGGTGGACAATATTTTTGCCGAGGGCAACAATGCGCTCGCACAGGCCTTTGCCAATTTCAACAGCGCAGCGCAAGACCTCAGCCTGCGCCCGGC
Organism: Limnobacter sp.; assembly: GCA_036275255.1. GTDB lineage: Bacteria > Pseudomonadota > Gammaproteobacteria > Burkholderiales > Burkholderiaceae_B > Limnobacter. Next base: position 4,586 of record DASUEC010000211.1, read on the forward strand.
CGACAACCCCGCCCGCCAGCAGTTTTTGGCGGCCACCGGTTTTTTGGTGGAGCAGTTCAACTCGATTGGTGCCCGGTTTGAATCCATCCGTGGCGACCAGAACGCACAAATCGAGTTCAAGGTGAGCGAGATCAACAACCTCACCACCAGCCTGGGCCGTTTGAACCAGGCCATCACCCGCGAGTTTTTAAACACCGAGGGCAAGGGCGTGCCGCTGAACTTGCTGGATGAGCGCGATGAATTGGTGCTGCAACTGGCAGAAAAAATAGACATTCAAGTGGTGGAGGGTGCACAGGGCGAGACCAACATCCTGATGCGCCAGGGCCAACCCCTGGTGCTGGGTGGGCAGAGCTACAAACTCTTGGCCACCACCGACGCCACCGACCCTGAGACGGTGATGATTGCACGCGAAGCTGGCAACGGTTCTGGAGAGCTGATGCGATTTGCCAACAAGAACCTGGGGCGGGGCGAATTGTCCGCCTTGCTGGAGTTTAGGGACACGGCACTGAACCAGTACCAGAACACTTTGGGCCTGATGGCCAAAAGTTTTGCAGACCAGGTGAATGCCATTCAGGCTGAAGGTTTTGAGCTGGTTGACAACCCTGGCCCACCCCCCACACCCATCGCAGGCTCGCCTTTGCTGCGCTTTGCCAGTGTGCCTGGCGATCCGCTGGACAACGGTGTGAGCCGTGTGGTGGCCAGCCCGTTCAATGCCGACCCCACGGTGCGTTTGGCGGTGGGTGCCATTGCCACTGCAACGGTGCCCGGCAATGAGTACGAGGTGTTTGCGGTGGACAGCGGCGCGGGCGTGGAGGTGCGTTACCGCCCGGTGGGCAACAAAACAGCGGGTGTTGCTGCCAACGACCTGGGCGGTGGGCAGTATGAGGTGCCTGGCGCGTTTGCATTCTCCATCCACAACGGGGCCATGCAGGCCGGGGACAGCTTCAATGTGCGCCTGACAGCGCGGGGTGGTGTCAACCTGCGCATGGAGCCTTTGGGCATCAACCAGATTGCCAGCCGTGCAGCCGGTGCAGCCGCTGGCGACAACACCCAGGTGTTGAAGCTGGCGCAGGTGCTTGGCAAGCCAGCCTTGTTGCAGCGGGGCAGCTTTGCGGGCATCTCGGTGCAGGACATGTTCTCGCGTTTGGTCTCTGTGGTGGGCAACGATGTGGTGGCCGCCAACAACAACGCACTGGCCAGCAATGGCGTGCTGGAGAGCCTCTCGGCCGAGCAGTCTGCCGTGTCGGGTGTGAATCTCGATGAAGAGGCCGCCAAGCTGATTCAGTTTCAGCAGGCGTATGCCGCCAATTCCAAGGTGATCAGCCTGTCCAAAGACCTGTTTGATGAATTGCTCAATGCCATCCGCTAAGGCGGGGCATGGGCAGATGGAGCACAAGTGATGCGCGTTTCTACCTTGCAGTATTTCCAGGGCAACATCGGCAAACTGACCGACATGCAGGCGCGCCTGAGCGCACTGCAAAACCAGATCTCCTCGGGCGTGGAGGTGCAGAAGCCCTCCGATGACCCATCCCGCCTGTTTCAAGGCATACAGGCGCAGCGTGGCATTGAGCGGGCCGAGCAACTGAACCGCAACATCGGTTTTGCGCGTGCGCAGCTGGAGCAGGCAGACACGGCGTTTTCACAGGCCAGCGATGTGATGGTGGAGGTGAAATCCCGCATGGTGCAAGCCACCAATGGCACGCTCAGCAGCAGTGACCGCTCGTCGATTGCGATCACGCTGCAAAGCATGCGGGATGAGTTGCTACAGCTGTTCAACCAGAAGGATGTGTCGGGCCGTTACCTGTTCTCTGGCATTGAGGAGGACAAGGTCACGTTTGCCGTGGATGCTGCGGCCGGTGTGCCTTACCCGGTGTACCAGGGTGAGGCTGTTGCAGGTGGTGCAAGTGGTGGCCTCTCGGTTGAAATTGGGGGCGGCGTGTTTGTTCGTTTGGGGGTGGTGGGGTCGAACGCCTTGGTGCTTGAGCCTGCCGACCCCGTGGCTGGAACACCGGAAGTCAATGTGTTCTCCCTGCTGGATGAGGCGGTGAGTTTGCTCAACAGCAACGGGCCTGTGGCCGATGTGCGCACCGTGGCCGGGCGGCTGGATGAGGTGTTTTCTCGTGTGCAAAATGCCCGCGCTGGCGTGGGCATCCGGATGGCTGCGCTCGACGCCAATGAGGCCATCCACGACGCGGAGCTGGCCAGCTTTTCACAGGCCAGGCGCGACGCCCTGGATGTGGACGCTGCGCAGGCCATTTCACAAATGGTGCAGGGGCAGGCGCAAATGCAGGCTTTTCAGCTCACCTATTCCAACATTGCGAAGTTGTCGCTGTTCAACTTCATTGCATAAGCAGTGGGGCCGGCAGGCCCCCGGCATCAGATTCTTGCAAATTCCCGCACCTGGGCCATGCGTTGAATGGCCTTGCGCTCCTGGCGTGCAGCACACACCTGGCAAGGTGTTTGTATGCCGTCTATTTTGCTGCTCACGCTGTTGCAAAAGTGGCAAACGGTGAGCTGCCAGTCGTTTTGCAGGTAATAAGACATCACGGCGATCAGGTCGATCAGGCGAATCTTCTTTTTGGCCACGCATTCCAGGTGTTTGTAGGTCTCCCAAATGCCCAGGGTGGCAATCAACATGAGCCGGTGATGGCTTGCCAAGGGATTGTTTTCAGCGATTTGCTCCCGGTAGCATTGCTCCAGATTGACCACTTGGCGGCACAAGACGGTGTAGATCATGGCGAGGTCGCGGTTGTTGCGCATGGGGTTTTGGCAATACGTGCCGCCCGAGCCTTTGCGATTGGGGTTCTTGAACTTGTTGATGTATTGCTGAATGTCTTTGTTGTCGCGCATGTCCAGAAACACATGCACGGCCTGGCGAACTTCCACCTGACGCAGGTCGTATGCGAACAGGCGATCGACAATCCACTGGTCGGTGACGCGTTGGCAGAAAAAGTGATTCGCAACGTTGGCAAATTCTCGCATTGTGATTCCCTTTTTTGTTCAGTCAAACAGTAGGCCTGCTGGCACCAGGCCGGTTTTTCCCAGCGCAGACAACTGTGCCGTGTTGAACCGGGGTCGCAGGGTGGAGCGGGATGATTGCGCGAGTTTGATCAGCCCTGGCGTGTCCATGTCGCCCAATTGGCTGACCACCCGTTGCCCCATTTGGAAGCGGTAGGCGGTGTTGGTGGAAAACGCGCTCCAGTGCTGAATCTCGGACAGCACGGTTTTAAGGAAGGAACGCGCCGGGTTTTCGGCCAGCGCAAGCAGGCTGGCGTGGTGGGTGATCATGCTGCCCAGGGGCAATTGCATGCGGTTGGCACGCTCCTGAACACCCAGATCAAGTTCGGTTTCGTCCAGCTGTACGCTGAAGAGGGTGGTGGCCCGTGTTTCAAGCAGCTCCTGAATGGCCGCCTGGTCCAAACCGCCCAGCACCCGCGATTCTTCGTTGTGCAGGTTGAACGTTGTTCGCAGGTCTTCGTCCCGACCTTGCCATTGCAGATGCTTGACCACCTGGATGTAGTTCCAGTTCAGCTCTTTGATGCGCTTGGTCTCTTTGCAGTGTGTCGTGCTGATCGACATGGTTGCTGTGCTCCCTGCTTGTTTTTATGTGCTGCGTTTTTTGGTTTGAATTTAGGTTAGAGATTCTAGAAAGACTTGAAAATCC